>JABJCS010000315.1 GCA_018665505.1 Alphaproteobacteria bacterium | reverse complement strand
GGACCGTGGATTTCAAAGAACTCCAACTGATCGTCGGATAGATCGAACAATTCGCCCCACCGTTCACGTTCTAGGCCGAACCAGCCATGCCCCAGCATTGTCCCCGTGCCGTAACCGGGAATGTTCGCCCGCTCTGCGCAGGTGTTTCCAATGAGACCTTCCAGCCAATGGGTCGTCCCCATCAAGCCATTCCATGCATTCCAGCACATTTGAGTGGAGGGTAAGGGGCCGGCGCTTCGGATGTCTTTTTCCAAATCCATGCCAATATGCATCCCCAATCCTTCGAGGATTTCCCAATGCGCCCGTCCGCCGCCGTGTTCGTGATCGCCGATCACTTCTTGTGAGCAGGCGTCAATAATCTTAAGCCGCACTTCCCATACGGGACAGTTCGTCGCGACTTTAAGTTTCAAGACGGAGTTGCGTTGCCGAGTGTTTAGGCGATGTTGACGGACGAAGTTTCGCGCTCGGCCCGGCGTCATCGGTTCATGGAAGAATCGGGTTCGCATGGCGAAATCTTGTACTTCCGTATCTAGACGCTCGACCA
Source organism: Alphaproteobacteria bacterium (assembly GCA_018665505.1). The sequence continues at coordinate 3,543 of JABJCS010000315.1, read as the reverse complement.
CATTGGTGCTCATTGGAACCTCCGTCTTATCATCAAATTTATATGCCCTGGGCAGCTAACTAACTTCTCAGCCATGTATGGCAAGGAATGTGAACTATCAGAAACCGCGCTCTTCCGGGCCGGCCAAGGCGCGCCGCACGATTGATTGCATGAGGCCGACCAACGCCGCGTGATCTGCGGCATCTACCCCATCGACAGCGGCAATAACCTTGCCGGTCCCGCCATCCGTCAGGCCAATCTCGACACCTTTTTCAATCAACCGCAGTTCATCTTCGGCGGAGTGGCATAAGCCGGCATCGCCTTGTAGAAGTGCGAGCGCGGCGACGACGCCGGCGCACCCTAAATTGGACGTGGTCGCGATAACCAGAACATCAGTTGGTACGATGCTGAATACGCCCCCGCCGCAGGGTGTGCGATCGCAATAGTTCAATTCGGACAGAGTTTGGGAAATAGTTTCGTGGATCTTACCGCAACCAATTTCATTGCCTCCATCGGCGATGCCGATCGATGATTTTCCTAGCTGTGAGATGCGGTTGAATAGGGTATCCACATTGCACCGGAAATCCGATCTCGAGACACCTGTAGCACCGTATAATATACCGTTTGGATTACCGCCCAAGCGTTCGACGGCCACGGCGACGTCGAGCGTATTGGCAATGTCAATCTGAGTGTCCTCGTCCCCCCGCTCCAGGCGAATTACCGAGGCCTCTATCTCCAGCCAATCTAGGAGTCTTTCAATCGGCATGGCCGCGGCATCGTCAGTATAGAAATTGACCGTATGGCCAATCTTCCGGAGAGCTTGCGCCAATATCACCGAGCCTAGCGGACCGTCGTTTTCGCCCAGAGGCATTTTCTCGGGGACTTGTGCACCGGTTACGATACCGATCACGCGTGGAGGGCCACTTAGTAGTTGGGCGGCTCCACCGACCATGGAATCGCCGTGAACGGATTGAGCCGCTTCGAATAGCCGGGCTTTGACGCCGTAAGGCAAAGCAGCACCTTGCAATTCGAGGGATTGAAGTCGATCGATATTGGCGAGTGCGATTCCGAGGTCGAGCATTGTCCGTTTACCGTAATGTTCGAGGGAGATACTCCTAAATCTAGGGCGCGACGTTGGCGAAGCGATCTTTCAAGGTTGAATATCTATGAGTAGATTGTTTGAAGTTTAGCCACGGCGTAAGATGCCCCGGCTTATCGGAGAATACGTGTAATCTGCCGGTGGCGCGTTGAATGAAGTGACTGGGGCCCGGGGATGGGGGAGACAATATGAAGATCGGCAGGTTTGTCGCAATACTGGTGGTTTGTTGTTCGGCCAGTTTCTCGACCGCGGGGGCAAGTTCCACGTCTCCAGGAGAAGCGTCTAAGTTTCTCGATACGCTGGCAAGCTATGCGCTGAACATATTGCGTTCCAGTGAATTGTCGCTTGAGGCGCGCGAAGCAAAGGTGCGCGGTTTGTTGGCGGAAAACTTTGATATCCCGAGGATCGGCAGATTTGTGCTCGGGAAATCTTGGCGCGGAGCCAGCGACGAACAAAAGAAAGAATACCAACGTCTCTTCGGACAATTCTTAACGCAGGTCTACGCCAAGCGGCTGGGTGGATATACCGGCGAAGCCTTTAAAATCGTCAAGGCGAATGCCTATGGGAAGAAGGATGCACTTGTTCTTACGGAAATCGCCCGACCAAGTGGACCACCGCTCAAAGCCGGTTGGCGGGTCAGAAACGGCTCCGGCGGTTTAAAGATTCTCGATGTGATGGTTGAAGGCGTGAGCATGGCGGCAACGCAACGGTCGGAGTTTGAATCGGTCGTCAAAAGCCATGGCGTAGACGGTCTTTTGGAAATGCTGCGCCTGAAAGTCGATAAATATTCGGCGAGAGGGTCATAGTGTCATGTCGAATATTAGAAAACCGCAATCTAAATTTGGACGAGACGAACTGTTCGATCTGGGAGGCAACATCATGCGCAAAGTAACGTGCCGTGGATTGGGGCTATTTGCAGGCGTTGCTCTTGCCGCCGCGATAGCGAGTTCACCCGTCTCCGCAGCGACCCCTTTCGAACAAGGTTGGCAGGCCTATCAGAAGGGCGATTTTGGGGGAGCGTTGGCTCAGTGGAAACCGCTAGCTGATAAAGGCGATGCACGTGCGCTCTTTAACATCGGCGTCATGTATGACGAAGGGCGGGGCGTTGCCCAAAGTCGTAATGATGCAGTGGTGTGGTGGGAAAAAGCCGCTGAAGCGGGTAACCCTCATGCCAAACACAATCTTGGTCTTGCATATTTGACCGGGGATGGTGTCGAGCAAAATTACGACCTCGCCATATCGTGGTTGGGTGAAGCGGCGGGTCAGGGACTTATTCGGTCGCAATATTCGCTCGGTAAAATTTACGGTGCGGGCCTTGGTAACATTTCGCAAGATGACGAAATGTCGTTTATCTGGATTAGCATGGCCGCAAAAAGCGGGTTCGATAAGGCGCAGTACAATCTCGGTAAGATGTTTCGTGACGGACGTGGAGTCTCGAAGGATACAGGGTCTGCCGCTAAATGGTTCTTATCGGCTGCGGAGCTAGGTTATCCAAAAGCGCAGCGAAATATAGGCACCCGTTTTATGCGCGGCGACGGTGTAGAGCGGGATGACGCGAAGGCCTTGATGTGGTTGTCGCTCGCTGCCAATGGCGGAGCTTCGGGTGCGGCGGAGAAAAGAGACGCCGTGGCAGGGAAACTTTCCGCTGCTGAACGGAAATCCATTGAAGCTATGGTGCAGAGCTGGAAACCGTCGTCTCGTAACTAAGCATAGATTAATCCTATAAGACTCAGGCGGGTTTGCGTCATTGGCGGCGTTGCGCCAGAGCCATCCAGTCGCCGCACGCATTTGTCGGAAAATTTCATCCAAGTCAACATTCGGACAAAGCGTATAGTTCACAATTGCGACGATAGCTCCCGCATCGACCCGCGGCTCGGCGATGTAGTTAAAATTGGTCTTGTACCGAGAGCGCCAAAACGCGCCATGGATGTACATGTGGATTGGTGCGCCTTGTGGGTCGGGCGGTCGGAAAAGATCCAGATCTTCCGATTCGCCGGTTCCGTAATCTACATCCAGCCGCGCATTAACAGCATTTGCGCGATAGGTGTAACTGCGCTCAATTTCTTCGCCGGAGATAGACTCCCAATCAAGGGAGAAGGCCCGAGGATTAAACTATTTATCTAGTTTTGTGAGTGTAAAAATGTATTATATTAAGATATAAGTAGAACAATTTCAGATTGTGAATATTGTAATCCAACACTCCGAATTCTACATAAGTTGTATGGTTGAAAAAGGGACTAGTCCCGCGACTCGGGTAATGCTAAAATAATAATGATAATTTGCTCGTAAGTTTATGAACAAATGAAGTTGAAACCTAGGTATTCGGATTGACGGTTCGCAATAAAAAGTATTGGGGCTGTCCCAGATAACTAGCCCATATTTGTTCTAACCCATTGCCTTAGCTGCGATAATTGGGCTGATGGGTCACTGTTGTTAAAACGCCACTCGCACTCCTTTAAGAATAG
>JABJCS010000314.1 GCA_018665505.1 Alphaproteobacteria bacterium | reverse complement strand
CTTCCGCAAAGGCGAGGAGCAGGAAAAAGCGACCGAGAAGCCTAAGCGCTTTCATATTGAGTCCGCTGTAATAGAAAATCCGAATATTGAAATGGAGATTAGCATTCCTTTTGCGCCAGCGGCAGCAAGAAATGTATGTCGTCGGTTCTCTTGCTCTCCGGCGAGCGGTCGTTTAAGAAACGCCGGTCCGAAGATGGGCGCGCCGGAGGGATGGCCGAGTGGCTTAAGGCGCACGCTTGGAAAGCGTGTTTAGGGTAACTCCCTAACGTGGGTTCGAATCCCACTCCCTCCGCCAGTTACCTCAGCGCCCTTGAGTAAGTTCGCATGTACATGCCGACATGCTAATACATTTCAACCGTACCTGAGGCTTGTAAGGCTCTGCTGGTCCGCAAGACAAGCTTAAGACTCGGGGCGCGTCGCGATGGCGGAGCCGCAAGTTGCGGAGTAGCGCTCCCCGGACAATACGGAAATGCCATGTTACTCTATAGGAACGGTGGACTTCACCGGCTGGTAATTCTTTGCTCTTAAACCATACTCCTTTCTGAAATTTTGGCGATTAAGGGCAAAATCGAGATGAGCAATCCGGAAGCAATTCAGGCTTTTTACGGCCCTTCGTCGCCGTGGGCGTATATGGGGGCGGAACGCCTCTACGCGTTGGCTGATCGATGCGGTTGCCCGCTCCTCCTGCGTCCAATCCGCGTGGTTGAGGAGAACGGCGGCATACCCTTGCGCACGCGCCCACAGCCGCGCCAGGACTATCATGCGATCGAGCTCGGCCGCTGGTCCCAGCGTCTCGATATCCCGTTAAACCTGGTACCTAAATACTATCCTTGTCGGACCATTGAGGTCGCCGCCGGCGCGATGATTGCCGCGCAGGAAGCAGGCCAGGATGCCCGCGCTTTTTCGTTCGCGGTACAACGGGCCCTTTGGGCCGAGGACCGCGACATTGCCGATCTGAACACCTTGCGCGAATTAGCACGCGCAACCATTGGCGAGGCGGGTGCGGCCCTCGTTGCCAAACCCCTTGCGGCTGAAATCCGAGCGATTTGGGAAGGTAATTTGGCCGAAGCCGTTAGGCTCGGCATATTCGGCACACCCACTTACGTTTATCGTGGGGAGCTGTTTTGGGGGCAGGATAGGCTGGAGTTTCTTGAGCAAGCCATTCTCGACGCTGTCGGGCGGCAAGCCTGAATGAGAGCATGATCATGACCGCTTCATCCCTGCATACCGACGGTATCGGTATTGCCCGGCCGCCGGTGGTCGCGCGACCGTGACGAAGCCCGGTTCGGATGCGCCTGGCCTTGACTGGCTCGAAGAACGCGTGCGCCACGAGATCGACCTGCTGCGCCACAATTATCTTCCTTGGGTGCCGCCAGCAGGTGATGTGAACGGGCGCCCGGTACTCGATGTGGTTATCGTCGGCGGGGGTCTCTACGGCCTTGGTCTCGCCTGGGGATTGATGCGAGCCAAAGTGACAAACATTCTTGTCCTCGATCAGGCGCCACAAGGGTGCGAAGGTCCGTGGATGACCTTTGCCCGCATGCCGACCCTGCGTACGGCGAAGCAGTTGACGGGCATTGAGTTCGGCATTCCGAGCCTGTCGCTTCGCGCTTATTGGGAGGCAAAATTCGGCCCCGTCTCTTGGGAGGCGCTGTCCCTCACGCCACGCCTGGAATGGATGGCTTATCTTGAATGGTTCCGGCGCGTTCTCGACATTCCCGTCCAAAATGAAACCGAAGTTCTTTCCATCGATGGTGATTCGGGCCTCGCGCGAATTACTGTGCAACGGGACGGCGAGCCCTTGGAGCTGTTGGCCCGTCGGGTCGTGCTGGCGACTGGTCTTCTTGGCAGCGGCGGCAAACATGTGCCGGAGGGCCTTACCGAGAACTTAGCCGCGGACTGTTGGGCGCATGCCGCTGATAATATCGATTTTACCAAGTTGGAGGGAAGAGACGTCGGCGTGCTTGGTGCGGGCGCCTCCGCGTTCGACAATGCAATTGTCGCCGCTGAGCAAGGCGCAAACCGATCCGCGCTGTTCTGCCGTCGTCCGGAATTGCCATGGCTCAGTGCGAAGAAGGGGTTGGAGAATGCCGGTTTCATGCGCCATTTCGCGGACTTCCCGGACCTCTATCGCTGGCGCTTCGTTAAAGGAATTACGGAGACGCCGATCCCGCCGCCCCGGCATTCAATCGAGCGGTTCATTGAACGAGACAATACCGAACTTTGCCTTGGCAGTCCGTGGTGTGCGACGCGAATGGAGGGCGACAAGGTAGTCGTCACCACTCCGGCAGGAGATGAGAGGTTTGATTTTGTTATCTTCGGCACCGGCTTTGACATGAAAATTGATCGCCGCCCCGAGCTTGCCGCGATTGCTCCTCATGCCCTTCGCTGGCGGGACCGATTTACCCCACCTGTGGGGGAGGAGAATGAGACCCTATTGGACCAACCCTATCTCGGTCCCGGCGGTGAATTTCAGGAACGCACGCCTGGAATGTACCCGGCCGTCTACCGAATTTGCATGCTTGGCGCTGCCGCCAGTTTGAGTGTCGGGCCATTATTCGGAGGTCTGAACGGCGTGAAATTCGTATTGGAACGTTCCGTCGATGAAACCTGCCGTGCCCTCATGATGGAAACGCTCGGAACCTTCTACGAGAGATTTGAAATGGGTCTAAACGCGGAAAAACCGACGGGCGCGATGGGTTCGACGGATTGACGGCTCGGGCTGTGTGTTATCATCTCACCCCTTTAGACTTTGCATCCAGATAGAGCGTAATTCGGAGGAGAAAGAGATGCCAAAAGCAACAAAAGACGCAATGCCGCAGATCAGTCATCTGGACGATATGGATTGGGAGATGAACCGCTTCGGCTCGCTGTGCAAATTTCCTTTTCATCCAAGTGCCGATGATCCAACACAACCGAATGCTGGGGTGTTGCGCTACGAGGCGGGCGAAGGGTTTGTCACGCACCGGCATGATTTCGCGCAGGTTTGGTACGTGATCGAGGGGGAATTCCAATACGGCGAGCAGACGCTACGCGCCGGCCACATCGTCTACCATGCCGACCCGCACCGCGAATATGAATTGAGTACTGAGACCGGGTGCACAATTCTGTTCATGCAGTATCAAGGGCCGACAACGGGTGAAGGGCCGCTTTACGAAGGCCGGATGAACTTGAAGCAGGCCGAGGCTGAAGAAGAGTTCGATCTGAACCTGTAGATATCGCAATCTCGTCTTAGTGTGGGCCGTATTGGTCTTTAACGCTCTTGGCATAGTGTTCCTCACACACCAGCGGGAAAGGGCGATGCGATGGCCAAGGGTTATTTAGTGGTTTGTTACCGAGAAATATCGGATCCGGAAAAACTCAAGACTTATGCGGAATTGGCGCCGCAGGCGATGGTGCCGCGTGGCGCGAATATCCTGGCGCGCGACGGGCGGGTCGAAGCGTTCGAGGACGGGCTCGCCGAGCGCACAATCCTGGTCGAGTTCCCGAGTTTTGAAGCGGCGCTCGAGGCCTATCACAGTCCGGAATACCAAGCGGCCGTTGCGGCCCTCGGTGATGGAGCCGTCCGTGATTTCCGCATCGTCGAAGGCCTCGACTAAGGAGAGAACATGATTGACATCAATGGCATGGCGCACGTCATCCTGACCGTGTCTCAATACGACGAAGCAAAAGAATTTTATTCAAAGTTGATGACGGCGATGGGGTTGGAGTGCGTCTTCGACGGCAGCAACATGACCTATTTCGTCGGCGCGCGCACCGCCCTCGGTATCCAGCCCTGTGCGCCCGAATTTGCGGGCGAGCGCTTTCAGCAAGGGCGCGTTGGGTTGCATCACATTTGTTTTCGCGCCCGCTCGCGCGCGGATGTCGACAAGGTCGACGCGTTGCTGCGGGAGATGGACGCCCATATCGTCAGCCCGGCTCAGGAAGGGCATTGGGCACCTGGATACTATTATGTTCTGTGCGAAGATCCGGACGGTATTCGCGTCGAAGTGAATCACGTGCCGGGAGCAGGCGTGCTCGCGGATGACGCGGGCTTTAATCCGGGTGACGATTATAAGCAATAAGAACGTGGATCAGAGAGGTTAAGCACGGTGGATTTAACGACTGTCGAATATGAAAAGCGCGGGCATATCGCTTATGTCACCCTCAACCGGCCGGAAAAGCTGAATGCGATGAACGCGGCCATGCATCGTGATCTCGCGGATGTATGGGCGGATTTCCAGCGGGATCCGGAAATGCGCGCCGCCATCCTGTCCGGCAACGGCCGGTGTTTCAGCGCGGGCGCCGATCTCTCTGGCGGCGCGCCCGAGGCGGAATACCGTTACGACGGCAATTATCCGGACATTACGCGGGCCAACGGGGTCTATAAGCCCATCGTGAGCGCGTTACACTCCCACGTGGTAGGCTACGGGATGTGGATTGCGCTCGATGCGGATATCCGTATCGCCGCGCCGGACACATCGTTCTGGTTGCCGGAGCCCCAATGGGGCATCGCGACCATTCCGGCGGCTTGGTTTCCGAAAGTCATGCCCTGGGCGATTGCCTCGGAACTGCTCCTGATGGCAGAACGGGTCGATGCGGAACGGGCGCGAGAAGTCGGCATGATCAACAAAATCGTCCCCCGGGAAGATCTGATGGCGGAGGCGGAAAAGGCGGCGCAACGCCTCGCTAGTTTGAGCCCGATGGCGGTACAAGGCATGAAGGAGTTGATGGTGCGGGGGAGCAATCTCGACTATACGGCGGTCAACCAACTCACCGAATTCGTCCAAAACCGCGTGATGAATTCTGAGGACCGTAAGGAAGGCGGCCGCGCTTTCGTGGAAAAGCGTGAGGCCGACTGGAAATAGATTGCTAGGGGGGAGCTAACTCTTCGTCGATCTCGACAGGTGGCCGCGGAACATTTCGGTCAGAAAGCGGCTCGTGTTCGACCCGACCAGTGTGTTTAATTTCCGACCTTGCCCGTCCAACAGCAACAGAGTCACATGACCGACCCCGTGAGAGGTGGCCAACATTTTCCCTTCCACGGTGCGGATATTGGCGACCAGGTACTGTAGCTTGCCGTCCTCGAAATTCGAAAGCGCGTCGCGGGTCTCCTGCTGCAAGGCCACACATTTGGGACATTGTGGGTCGTGAATTTGCACGATGGTGGGGATCCCGTTGCCGATCCGCGTTAAATCGCCTTCCTGAATGGTAGCTCTGACCTCGTCTACCAAGTACCAACCGGCCACTCCGACGGCGGCGGCGGCGATCACTCCATTGCGGACTTTGGTGAAAAAATCCCGCCGCGTCGGTGCTTCCGGTGTTGCGGACGCTTGCTGGTGTGCTGGGCCATTTTTCTTGGAGCGGCGTGTGTTTTTGCGCTTTTGTCGTCTCATCGCTTGCGATATCTCCCAAGGGCAGCCGTATGTCGACTGTGTTCGATCAATTCGAAGCGCAGCATCGCGTATTCGAGCTCGGCCTGTCTCATCGCTTTTTCTCACGTTACCGTGAGGCTAGCCTCGATGCGCGTATAAAGGAGAGGAGAGACAATGAGCCGTGCCGTGATCCGTAAACTCGTGACTGTCACAGACGAAATCCATCGTGAAATGGGCCGCGTAATCGATCCGCCGACGCGCCGGGCTGCCGCGATCGCGGTGATCGAAAATCCGTTCGCGGGTCGCTATGTGGAGGATCTGTCAGAGTTGATCGACATCGGTGCGGAGTTGGGAACGCTCTTGGGCGACCGCGCCGTCGCCGCCTTGGGCATCATGCCCGGCGCGGTCGAGAGTTACGGCAAGGCGGCCTTGGTCGGTGTCGACGGTGAATTGGAACACGCGGCGGCGATCCTGCACCCGAAGCTTGGCACGCCGCTCCGCATCGCCGTTGAGAAAGGGGCTGCTCTCGTGCCTTCCTCGAAGAAACGTGGCGGGCCGGGTCAAACCTTGGACATCCCGCTTGGCCATAAGGACGCAGCTTATGTGCGTAGCCATTTCGACGGTATGGAAGTGTGGGTCAACGATGCGCCCCGCGCCGATGAAATTCTCGTCGCCGTCGCGGTCACGGATTCCGGTCGTCCCCTGCCTCGGGTCGGTGGCCTTGAGGCAGAGGATGCCGAGGGAGAAGACGGTCTACGCTAGCGGTAGACTCCGTCCCAGTCCCCCTCGGGAATTTTCACCGAACCGTCATCTTGCACCTGCGGGCGTCCGAGGGTGAACGAGGTTTCCGGCGTTATCACGGCGTAGTCCATATAGCCCATGCGCGCTAAGGGCCGCATCGCGGCGGTGTCCACAATTCCATCCTTGATAACAGCATCGTCGATGAAGATGCCGACGACTTCACCGATGATGATGAAATGCCCATTATCACCGCTGACGTCCGGCAGTTCGACGGTTTTCCAATGCCGGCATTCAAGCGATGCGGGTGCGCGGGCGACGCGTGGCGGTTTCACGAAATGTGAAGGCGCGGTCTCCAATTCGGCGAGCGTGAACTCGTCTGCCAACGCCTCCACGGGTGCGGACGAAACATTCATGCCGTCCCGCGTATCCATAGTCGAAATGGAACAGGTGAACTCACCATTCGCTTCGATATTGCGCAGGCTGTCCTTGCGTTGTGCAGAGACGAACATGACGTAGTGAGGCCGGTCGCTGACCGCGTTAAAAAAACTATAAGGTGCCAAATTGAGGACACCTTCTTGATCCACGGTGGAGACCCAACCGATGGGCCGAGGTGCGACCAGTGCCTTAAACGGATCGTGCTTCAATCCGTGCTCGTTCTTAATGCTGTCGTAATACATACGATCCTCTTGTTCGAAGATGAAAAGTTGTCGGAGGGAATATCACCATCCGACCGCATAGGCCATGCGCCGGGGGTCGGCGCCGCCGTGAAGGATGCCATTCGATTGGTCGGCGCGGATGGTGCACACCGATCCGGCGCGCCATTCCTGGTCCGGCCACCACTGTATCTCGTGACCGCGCGCGGCGAGTGTTTGACCGACTTCCTCACCGACCCCGCGCTCGACTTTCAGGCGCGCCGGGTGATAGGCGTGCGGCAGGGCAGAGGCGGGCCAGCTGAAGCTGGCGAAACGCGGCGCCTCGACGGCAGCTTGTGGAGTCATGCCGAAGACCAGGATGTTCAATAATACCTGCAACTGCGCTTGGCCCAGGACTTCGCTGCCGGGGGAGCCCAGCGGCAAAACAGTTTCGCCCGGTTTTACCGCGAGCATCGGGTTGGCCGACATGCGGGGCCGCCAGCCGGGGCCGACCCGAGCCGGATGGTCCGCCCCTGTGTGGGCGCGCGAGCCCCAGCGCGATGTAGTGATGCCAAGGCCGGGGACGACTGCGCCGCTTGTCGTCGGGTCGCTCGGCGTGGCGGAGAACAGATTGCCGTCGCCGTCGATAACGCAGAAGTACGATGTCTCGAGCGGGTTAGCGGCGGTCTGGCCTGGCCCGGCCGACGGGTCGGCCTGCCAGGCGGGAATTTCATATCCGTCGAGTTGTCCTGCGGGCGGCATGCCCGGATATGCGCGGGCTGGATCGATACTCTCGCGCCGCGACCGGCTGTATTCGGCATCAAGCAAGCGGTCGAGCGGCACGTCGATTTGCATCGGGTCGCCGAAATAGGCCTCCCGGTCGGCGGCGGAAAGTTTCAAGGCTTCGACGACCGCATGGATATAATCCGCGCTGTTGTGTCCCATGCCGTCCAAGTCCATGCCGCTCAGCATTTGTGCCGCGCCGAGGATCATCGGGCCCTGACACCACGGGCCGCAGCCGTAGAGCTCGTACTCGCCGAACGTGGCACGGGCTGGATCTTCGATCTCGGCTCGGAATTCGGCTAAATCCTCGCGGGTCATCAACCCGCCTTCGTCTTCTTGTTGGCGCACGATGGCCGCCGCGATATCGCCTGCGTAAAAGGCGCGCCGCGCAGCATCGATCCCGGCGTCCCGTCCGCCCGATGCGGCTGCCGTTTCCTCATCGCAGAGATATTGCAGGGTTTTGCCGAGATCTGTTTGGACGAACCGTTCGCCCACGGGCGGCAGGGCGCCATTCGGATAAAAGATATCGGCGGTGCCCGGCAGATGTTTGAACTCATCAAGGTGTTCGCCGAGTACTTCGACCATGAATGGATACATAGGAAAGCCGTCGCGGGCCAAGCGGATAGCGGCGGACGCAACCTCGGTGAAGGACATCGTGCCGAAGCGTTGCAGGGCTGTCAGCCAGATATCGGGAGCGGCGGGCACGACGGTGTTGAGAATCCCTTCCGGCACTAATCCACCGTGATGTTTGTGGAAATACTCAGCGTCGAGAGCACGCGGCCAGGGGCCAACCCCGACGAAATTCTGCACGACACCGGTCGCTCCCATTCGAATCATCGACGGCGCGACCCCGGCAAAGCAGGTCATTTCGCTTTCCAACACATTGATCGCGAGACCGACCGCAACGCCAGCATCGATCGCATTGCCGCCCGCTTCGAGGATTTGTAACCCCGCTTGGGCCGCCAAGGGATGGCCTGCGACCACCATATGCTGGGTCGCCATAACCTCGGGACGCTTGGTCTTGGTCATCGCCTATTCCTTCGCTGTCATCTCGTCCAGGCCGCGCCGCAGAATGATATTAAACACATCCGGCACTTCTACATTAGAGAAGTGTCTCTGGCCGTCGATAATGTCGAGCTTCGATCCTGCGATGCGGTCGCGAATATCCGTCGAGCGCTCGATGGGTGTCACCACATCATCGCCCGCCGCGATGATACGGGTCGGCGCGGTGACGCGATGTAGCTGGTCCCGATAAGCGAGGTCGGCGACGGCGGAGGTGCCGCCGAGATATCCATCGACTGGGGTTGCGATCATGACCTTGCGGACGGCGTGATAATCGTCGTTCGCGGCGTCAGCGAAGGCATCGGTGAACCACAGCTTGTCGGTCATTTTCCAGACTGGGACCATGCCGCCTTCGCGCACCACCGCTTGGCGCTCCGCGACCCAGCCCCGATACCACTCATTCGATTGAGAGGTCGTATTGCAGAGCGTGAGCGACAAGAGGCGCTCTGGGTGGTGAATACCCAATCCTTGGCCAATCATGCCGCCCGTCGAAATGCCGACCCAGTTCACCTGGTCCAGGCCAAGCGCGTCCATCACCGCGACCGCATCGTCGACAAACTGCGTCAAGGTGTAGGGCCCGGGCGGTGCGTCGGTGTCGCCGTGCCCGCGCCAATCGTAGCGCAACATCCGGTAGCGATCTTCGAGTGCCGACACCTGCCGGTCCCAAATGCGATGACTGGTCCCCATGGCGTGTGCCATCATCACAACCGGGCCGTCCGGATTGCCGTCCCAGCGATAGGCGAATTCGATGTCGCCCGCCTTTACTTTCTCGATACTCATTTTGCGGCGTCTCCGTAGCGGACCATAACCTTGCCGGTATATTTCCCCGCCAGCATATCATGCAGCGCGGACGGCGTTTGTTCGAACCCATCAACCACATTGTCGATGGCGGTGATTTTACCCGCCCGGCACAGAGTTGCCATGCGCTCACGCGCGAAGCCCCAACGCTCCGGATAGGAATAGCGGGAGAAACATTGAATGCTGGCTTCCCGCGCCCAGAGCATCCGCATGTTCACGGGGTCAAGGTCCGGGCGCGCGCTGTTGTTGGAGACGGTCCGGCCCACGATCAGCACTTTGGCGAACTTCGCCAACCCCTCGAACACCGCATCGGCGATCGGGCCGCCCACGGTGTCGAAAAACAAATGTACCCCTTCAGGGCAGACCTCTCGAACGTGGGCCGCCAATTCGTCTTTCCGGTGATCGAGACAGACGTCCGCGCCGAGGCGATCCGTCACAATGCTGCATTTCTCACTACCACCCGCGATGCCCACCACCTTCATCCCGGCGAGTTTGCCGAGCTGTACCGCATAGCTCCCAACCGACCCGGCGGCCGAGGTCACCACCAGCGTTTCGCCCGGCATCGGTCGGCCGAACATCTCCAGGGCACAATAGGCAGTGAGGCCCGGAGAGCTGAGCGCGGTCAGCCAGAGCGTCTCGTCGAAACCCGTCGTTGCGGCCAGTAGGTCCGCTGGTTTTGCAACGGCGTATTCCTGCCAGCCGAGGCGTCCCGTCACCAGATCGCCGACATTGAAACCACCGGAAGATCCGGCCACGACCTGTCCGAGCACATCGCAGTCGATCAACTCGCCAATTTGAAAGGGTTTGGTGTAGTTCTCGAAATCCTTGAGCCGTTGGCCCTGCCAGGGAGAAAGTGCTGCCAACAGAATGCGAATCAGTAATTCATCTGCTGTCGGCGTTGGGATCGACGCGTTCTCGATCGTGAAATGCGAAGCATCCGGCAGATCTGAGGGGCGGGATTTTAGAACAAATCGGCGGTTCGTATCGGCTGGCATCGGCCCCATTTCCGGACTAGATCAGAGGCATGTGGATATAGCGGCAATTAAGAGGCGAGCAATGGGACCGGACCGGATTCGCGTGGGCGATATCGATTTGAACTATATGTTGAGCGGCCCGACCGATGCGCCGGTCGTCTGTCTCAATCACTGCTTTGCCAGCGATCATCGTTATTGGGATTGTCATCTCCCGGCGTTCGAAGGGTTTCGGGTGTTGCGCCACGATGCGCGTGGACATGGCGAAAGCGAGGTGCCGCCCGGTCCATATTCCCTCTCGATGATGGCGGCGGACGTGATTGGGCTGATGGATGTGCTAGCGATCGACCAGGTGCATCTGTGCGGGGTCTCCATGGGCGGGATGATTTCGCAAACGGTGGCGCTCGATTTTCCGGACCGGGTCGCCTCGCTGGCGCTCGTCAATACGACTTCGGAATATACGGAAGACCAACTGCAGGCCTGGCGCGATCGATCCGAACTGGTTTTGCGCGACGGAATGGAGGCGGTGCGCGCGCCCTTGATGGATCGTTGGCTGACGGATGCCGCCGCATCGGCACGGAGCCCAGCCTATGTGTATATGGAGGGTGCCATTTCCCGGTTCACCGCGGAGAGTTTCGTCGCCGCCAGTGCCGCCATGTGCGGTCTCCACACAACCCCGCGTCTTCCGGAAATCCAAGTTCCGACAATTGTGATCGCCACGCCGGACGATCCGGGCGTACCGACCGCGACATCCGAATTAATGGCGCGGACCCTCGGCGCGCCGTTGCACTGGCTGGAGCCGGCCCGCCACCTCGCCTCGCTTGAGCATGTGGAGCGGTTCAACGCATTGATGCGGGATTTTCTCGCGGCGTCTCTCAGGCCCTAATTCCGGGTTATCTCTTCGGGCGCCCCGGAATGACCATCCTAAAAATCACCGTCATTCCGGGGCACGCATCGCGTGAACCCGGAATTAGGGCTTGAGCTTTTCATACTTCTCGGTATGTCCAAGACCGGATACGTATACATCGTCGCCAGCATGACACGCGGCTTTCCTTACGTCGGCATCACATCCGATTTGATAAAGCGCGTGTGGCAACATCGCACCAAGCGGCTGGTCCGCTACGGAATTTTTGGTGATATCACCGATGCTATCGTGCGCGAAAAAGAACTCAAGAAATGGCGCCGACAATGGAAGATCGAGTTGATTGAAGCCGCCAACCCGGATTGGGATGATCTCTACTTCCAAATCACATCATCCGCAGTGTAACGCTCAGGAAATAGTTCCGGGTTCGCCCATCGGGCGCCCCGGAATGACCATCCTAAAAATCACCGTCTTTCCGAGGCACGCAACGCGGGAACCCGGAATTAGGGCCTGAGAGTAACTTTCCTAAAACTACTCTGCTGCTTCGGCTTCTTGTGCTGGGACGAAGGTAACGTTCTTTGACAGCATGGCGTCGATGGCGTCGTCGTCGTAGCCCCACTCCTTGAGGATATCGACCGAATGTTCACCCACATGGGGCGAATGGGTCATTGCCGATGGGCCGTCGATGCGGGGCAGGCCGGGGATTTGCGGCATCGGGAACAGGCCCGCGCCGTCATGT
>JABJCS010000313.1 GCA_018665505.1 Alphaproteobacteria bacterium | reverse complement strand
CTCACCCGCACGGTCACCGAGACCGATAATCTGATGTTTTGCGCGATGACTCACAATCCGCAGCCGCTGCATCTGGACGAGGAGTTCTCGAAGAACACCGAGTTCGGCCAACGTATCGTGAACAGCCTGTTCACGCTTGGTCTCGTCATCGGTGTTTCTGTCGACGACACCACGCTCGGTACCACGTTCGGCAATCTCGGCATGAACGACGTGCGCTTCAAGAATCCGGTCTTTCACGGCGACACGCTACGCTCCATGACCAAGGTTATAGAGAAACGGGAATCGAAATCGCGCCCAACCGGCGGCCTCGTGATATTCGAACATTACGGCTACAACCAGCGCGACGAGGAAGTCGCGTTCTGCACCCGGACCGCCTTTATGATGAAGAGGCCGGTATGATTATCCGCTCTTGGCTCTTCGTCCCCGGTGACAGCGAACGCAAGCTGGAGAAGGGACGTGAGAACGTGGCCGACGCCTTGATTCTCGACCTTGAAGATTCGGTCTCCAACGACAGGCAGGATATCGCCCGCACCATGGTGCGCGAGTATCTGCAAAAGCACACGGACCGCTCGCGCCAGAAACTTTATGTGCGCTGTAATCCGCTCGACACCGACCTGGCGTTGCCCGACCTGGCGGCGATCATGCCGGGCAAGCCGGATGGTATCTGTCTGCCGAAGGTTTATTCGGCCGATGAGGTCAACACACTCTGCAACTTCCTTTCCGCATTCGAAGCACGGGAGGGGATTGAGCTCGGCTCGACCAAGATCCTCTGTGTCGCGACGGAAACGGCGGCCTCGGTGCTGACCTTCCATACATATCTGGATGGTGTCAGTGATCGTCTGGTCGGCATGACCTGGGGTGCCGAAGATTTGGCGGCGGCCTTGGGGGCCAGTGACAACCGTGGCTCCGACGGCGATTACGACGATGTCTACAAACAGGTGAAGGGACTTTGTCTGGCCACTTGTCGTGCCATCGACGTGCAGCCGGTCGGTGTGCTGATCACCAACTTCCGCGACGATAAGGGGCTGGAGGAAGATTGCCTGCGTGACCGTAAGGCGGGCTTCGTTGGCAAGATCGCCATCCACCCGGCGCAGCCGCCAATCATTAACAAGGCCTTCACGCCGTCCGAGGAAGAAATCGCTCACGCCAAGCGTGTGGTCGCCGTCTTCGCCGAGAACCCAGGTATGGGGACAGTCGGCCTCGACGGGATGATGGTCGATATGCCCCACCTGAAACAGGCGAACACGCTGTTGGATCTCGCCGAGCAGATCGCGGCGATGGAGGGTTGAGGCGCAGCTACACGTTCACGACGTTTGGGGTCGCCCTCGGGACATTCTGGAATGCCGGGGTGCCCCAGGCGGCGGCGTACCCGAAGGGGATTGGGGCACTGCAGGTCTTCGACGGCGGAGCGTTCTCTGCCGCACCGCTCGCGGTTCAGGCCTGGCTGATCTTCATGGTCTCAACTTTCTTGGTGGGGCTGGTCTTTTACGCGTGGCGGCGACCCGTCGCGCGCTGGGCCGGAGGCGGGTTCGTCTTTTCTCTACTCACGGGCCATCTGTTCTTCGCATCCCTCAGCCTGCCAATGCTCTCAGGATCGATCGCCATCTGGCACATTGTCTGCTGGAGCCCGGCTCTGATACTCTTGCTGCTGCGCCGACCCTTTCTCAACCAAGACGAAAACCTATGGTACCGCCTCTGGTCCGGGGCGATGACCGGCGTGATCCTGATCTCTTTCATCTTCGATTTCCGCGATGCGGCGATCTACATCGACCATTTCAGTGGGGCAGGGTGAATATGGCCCAAGCTGAATCGAACAAGGAAACAGAATTATGAAAAATGCCGCGTTGCAGTCGCTTTTACCTTTCGCTGGCTGGTCACCGGATCGCGTGAACGGCGTGGAGTTCATTGGTAACCTAGATCCGCAGCTTCCCACGTCCTTCAAGGTTACGGAGACAGGGACGGCGACTTTGGCGGCGCTTGGCTTGGCGGTCTCCGATCTATGGGAGCAGCGTACCGGGAGGCGACAGGACGTACGGATCGACACCCGCCATGCGACCGCATCTCTGCGCAGCACGAATTATCTGCGTCTCGATGGCGACAAGGTCAGCAATGCGGCAAATCCCGTCATGGGGATCTATCCCGCCAAGGATGGCCGATGGAGCTACCTTCATTGTAATTTTCCGCACCACCGGGCGGCCGCGCTTAAAGTCGTCGGTACGCCGGAGGATAAGCAGGCAGTCACGGAAGCTGTTGCCAAGTGGGATGCGCTGGAATTGGAGGAAGCGATCATCGCGGCCGGTGGGGCGGGCGGCATGGTCCGCAGTGCTGCTGAATGGGCGGAACACCCGCAAGGTCGCACAGTCGCCTCGTTGCCTTTGATGGAGATCGTGAAGATCGGGGATAGCGCGCCCGAAGCCCTGCCCGAGGGCGATCGGCCACTTTCCAATCTCCGAGTGCTGGATTTGACCCGCGTTTTGGCCGGACCAACTTGCGCGCGCAATCTGGCCGAGCAGGGTGCCGACGTTTTGAAAATTAGTGCGCCGCACATCCCGTTTATCGAGCATCAGGAATACGACACCGGCCTTGGCAAGCTTTCGGCGCATCTCGATCTTCGCGAGGCGAGAAATCTCGAAACGATGCGTGATCTGGTCCGCGATTGCGATGTCTTCTCCCAAGGCTACCGTCCAGGAACGCTCGCCGACCGAGGCCTCTCGCCCGAGGAACTCGCGGAACTTCGCCCCGGCATCGTCTGCGTCTCGCTCTGTGCATTTGGCCATGAAGGCCCCTGGGCATCTCGTCGCGGTTTCGACACCGCCGTCCAAGTGGTCAGCGGTATCGCAGCGCGCCAGGGCGAACTATTCCCTGGTGAAGACGGCGCTCCGAAATTCTATCCCCTCTCCGCCATCGACTACCTGACAGGCAATCTGATGGCCTTTGGTGCGATGGTGGCACTTCGCAAACGCGCCGAGGAGGGCGGCTCTTGGCTGGTCAGGACGTCTTTGGCCCAAGTGGGCCACTGGTTGCAGTCGCAGGGCGAGTTGGCGATGTCGGATCTCGAAGGCGTGGCGGCTGATTTCGACGCGGCGGAAATCGAGAAATGGCGGACGTCCACCGACACGCCGATGGGCCGACTGACCCATCTCGCCCCCGTAGTGCAATTCTCCGAAACGCCGGCGCGTTGGGCTCGTCCGTCGGTGCCGCTGGGCCATAACGAGCCGGTGTGGCCGGCGCGTTAATACTGAGTTTTCCTGGTTCAGGGTCATGCAATAGTGTTTAGAGCGAACGGCTTCTTGGAAGTCGATCAATAGAGGGATGTTAACGAATGAAACTATACGG
The DNA here is from genome assembly GCA_018665505.1 of Alphaproteobacteria bacterium. The sequence continues at coordinate 1,237 of JABJCS010000313.1, read as the reverse complement.
CGGATTTGGCTCGCCTTTCACCCGGCGCGTGGGCGTGACGTTAAGGCTTTATAACCTGGATCATGAACATGTCGTATTGCGCGGCAGCGTTCCCGAAGAATTGGCGAAGCTGCAAAAATTTAATCCGCTGGGACGGGTCCCCGCACTGGAGACGGATGATGGCCGCGCCATCGTCGATAGCGCCGCCATTCTCGATTATCTCGATCAATTGGTGGGGGCAGAGAAGTCGCTGACACCGCCCTCCGGCGACACACGGACCGAGGTGATGAACATCATCGGCATTGCGGCGGGAGCGGTCGAGAAATCGATCAGCTGCTATTACGAAGAGGGCGTAAACGCCAAACGTCCCCCTGAAATGGTCTACCGACCCTGGGTCGACCGCATGTACGAGCAGTGCAAAGATGGCGTGGAGGCCCTCGACGGGATGATGAAGGGACCTTGGATGATCGGTGAGACATTGACCCAAGCGGATATTTCCGTGGTTTGCTTTTGGGATTTCATCGCCAAGAATCGGCCGGATAGTGCGCCCGCATTGAATTGCCCGAATTTGGAAGCGCTGTCCGCGAAAGCTAATGCGATGCCGGAGTTCGCCGAGACGATCCCGTCGTAGAAATGCGTCCAAGGTTCGCCCGATGTCATTCCGGAAACGCGGGAGCGTTATCCGGAATTATTGCCTGAGCATTACACACGTAGTTGCGTCTATTGTGCTATTCTCAGGCTTAAATTCCGGGTTTCCGCTTTGCGGACCCCGGAATGACGGTTTGTATAATAATCCCTTTCTGCAGATCGCGGTTCGAGTTCCGGTGACATCGAATACCGGTGACAGGATACCGAATTCAATCGCCGTTAGCGGATATAGGTTCTGGGTTCCCCGTTCCGAAAGTTTACGCCCTCCGAATATTGAACGGGTTGCGGCTGATCAGGCGCCAGTCGCCGTTGCGGTTGGCGATGGTGAAGATGGCGTCGTAGGTCTGCATGAGGGTGCCGTCGGCGTGGAAGCGGGCGGCTTTGATGAGGTAGGCGACCTTGTTCTCGTCCCGCACGACCACTTCGAAGGACCGCAGCTCGTTGGTGCTGCCGAACCATACGGGGTTGGTTTCCTCTCAGCCGTCGCCGCGGTATTCCGGCACGTACTCCTCGGTCTCGTATATTTCCGGCTGGATCGGACCGAGGCCGACCTGGTGCAGCGGCAGGTGGATCGTGTCGCGAAACTTCTTCAGTTTAAGCGAGCCGCTCG
>JABJCS010000312.1 GCA_018665505.1 Alphaproteobacteria bacterium | reverse complement strand
CACGCCCTCATCGCGATACCCCATGGAGAGATAAAGACGATGCGCGCGCTCGTTATGGGACATGACGGTGAGCTCCAAGCGGCGAATTTCGTGCTCCGTCGAAATACGCTCGATCTCCTCCATCAATCCCTTGCCGACCCCTTGTCCGTAATGGGTTGCCAAAACTCCGACACCGACGCGACCGCCGTGCTTGTTGCGCAAGAACTGTCCCCCCATGCACAACGCTTCGCCGACGCACAGATCGTCGTCCCAGGCATTGATCAGAAAATGGCGCGGCATCTCGTGGAACCGCTGAATGACGAAACGCATATCGTCGACCGATTTCGCGCGTTCGTCCGGAAACAGCAGCATTAAGCTTGTCTCGGATAAAAGCTGCCGCCCGAAGATATAAACCGCTTCCGCGTCTTCCACTTCGGCGCGGCGATAATCGATCTCGCTCATTCCTGCTCCTTCTTTGGCTCGGTATTGGGGGCGACGACCGGTTTATTCTCAACCAGTGTCGAGAGGGCGATGGTCACGGCGGTTTGCCCATGCGCCCGAAATCGTTCGACGACCCGCTCCAATGAACCCAGCGAGTCTACCCCGATCTTGAGAAAAAAGCAGTCGTCCCCGGTCACGTGATGACATTCAAGAACATCGGGTAAATCGGCTGCCAGGGCTGCGACGGCGCGATATTTCTCACCAGGGCACGTCAATCGTAGGAATGCGGTGATGGGGAGTCCGATCCGCTCGCGCGCGATCACGGCCTGATACCGGTTCAACACACCGCTTTCCTCGAGCCGCCGCACCCGTTCCGCAATCGCGGGTTGGGACAGACCGACTTCGCGCGCCAAGGCGCTGAAGGAAAGCCGGGCGTCCCGCTGCAAGGCGCCGATCAAGGCTCGATTATGTGTGTCCATTAGGGTTTCGGATTTTAAAGTAATAGTGACAAACGATTTCTGTGCTAAAGGAAAATACGACAAAATATTAAAATAATAAATAAAAAATAGAAATATATTTAATTTCGAAAATGTTCTAATTGATATGGTTTTCAAATTCAATGCAGCGACGCGAATGGATTGATATTCAAACGCGAGGCTGGCGACAGGTAGCGCAAAAGATTAATCTCTGCGCCAGTTCACTGGGAGGCCCAAGGTGTTTTATACGGAAGCTCAAATCGACAGGATGTCAGAAAAGCGGTCCGATGCGGATTTTGTCGCTGCACAATTGGCAAATCCCGAAACCGTCCTGCTGCCGGTATGGCGCGGTCAGAACTTGATCGACGAATCCGCCAATTCACCGCAATCGGGCGGATTGACGATCGCCGAAGCGGGGAGCCTTTTGGACGATGGTCCCGACTTGGTGTTTTTGGGTAAATCAGATGAGCGCGCCTATTTCGCGGTCGATGTGTCGCGCTATGACGAGCCGGTCGGCGTCCCGGAACTGACCGAGCGCGGCCATTTCCGTAATTTGCGCGATGTGGGATCCGCCATGGGTCAATCGGACGGCGCCATGTTGGCTTTCGGGCGCGGCATTTTTGCCTGGCACGAGACGCATGGATTTTGTCCACGTTGTGGTGCGCCGAGCGAGTTGCGTGACGGTGGGCATCGCCGCCAGTGCTCCAGCTGTGAGGCCTCGCAATATCCCCGTGTAGATCCGGCGGTGATCATGTTGGTGCGGCGCGGAGACGAATGCCTGTTGGGTCACAATAGCCGTCGGCCTGCGAAATGGTTCTCCTGCTTCGCTGGATTTGTCGAAATCGGCGAGACATTGGAAGAAGCGGTTGCGCGCGAAGTTGAGGAAGAAGCGGGTGTGAAGACGACAACGGTAAAATATTTCGCCTCGCAACCTTGGCCGTTCCCATCCAGTTTGATGCTGGGATATTTTGCCGATTGTCCCGAAGGTGTCTCGACGCCGGATATGACGGAGATCATCGAGACCCGTTGGTTCACCAAGGATGAAATCCGCAATATCGAGAAGACTGAATTCCGTCTGCCGCCGGCGGATTCGATGGCGCGCCAATTGATGTCCGCTTGGGTCGACGGCCGCGACTGACTGTTCGCCGCGCCGTGCCGCATTAGGTTGAGACTCAATATTTCTCAACTGATTTTAGGAGGCATCACATGAGCGGCGACACACAAAATTTATCCAAATTCGAGGTCGATGGGCATGTGGCGCGGATCACGTTGAACCGGCCCGAAGCCATGAATTCGCTGAATCCGGAACTGCGTTGGGAACTTTCGCATCATTTTGACGAGGTTGAGCGGAACGACGATATCTGGGTCGCGGTCGTCACCGGTGCGGGTGAGCGGGCCTTCTGCGCCGGAGCTGATTTGAAACACCGCGCCCGCGAGCGTGAGGCCGACGACGCCCAGCGTACCTACTGGGAGCGGCTGGCGGGAGAGTCGAAAAGCCTGATCGAACGTTGGCATTTCCCGAAACCGATTATCGCCCGGGTCAACGGCTTTGCCTTGGGCGGTGGACTCGAGCAGGCCTTGGCCTGCGATATCATCATCGCCGCCAATCACGCAGAGTTCGGCCTGCCGGAGCCGCGCCGGGGTTTGATCGCTGGCTCCGCCGGTGTCCACCGTCTGCCGCGCCAGATCGGCCTTAAGGTCGCAATGGGATATATGCTGACGGGACGGCACATGTCGGCGCAGCGCGCATACGAATTGGGATTGGTGAACGAAGTGGTGCCGCTTGAGAAGTTGGACGAGACGGTCGACGGTTGGGTCGCCGATATCCTGCGCTGTGCGCCACTCGCGGTCCGAGCCACCAAGGAAGCGACAATGAAGGGCTTGGACCATCCTTTGGCCCAAGCCTATTACACCTTGAATGACGGCGAGCGTCGGCGGCGGTTGTCAGACGACGCGCTGGAAGGCCCCCGCGCCTTTGCCGAGAAGCGGGCGCCGAATTGGAAGGGGAGTTAGGTCTTACACTTGGCTCGAATTTCCGCGACTCCGGCGATCAATGCCTGCTGATAGATCCAGAGGTCGCCGGAGTAGCACAGCAAGTCGTAGCCTTGCTTGTGTAAGGCGATGGTCTCCTCGGGTGTTCCGGCCAATCGGCCGAACGCCTTGTTGTGCTTGCGCGCCGCTCGTTTGACTTTCGCGGACGCTTTTTTGAATTCCGGGTGATCGAATTCGCCGGGAATGCCGAGCGAGCAACTAAGATCGAAATGTCCGATCCAAAGGCAATCGAGGCCCTTCGTGGCGGCGATGGCGTCGACGTTGCGCAATCCGTCTTGTGTCTCGATCAATGCGGCGAAGGCGGTTCGGTTGTTCGCCGCCGCCAAGCCTTTCGACGTATCGCCAGGGATATATCTGTCATGTGCGATGTTCAATGCGACACCGCGCTTCCCCATCGGAGGATACTTCATGCTAGAGACGATATGTTCTGCCTCTTCGGCGGAGCCGACCATCGGCATCACCAGCCCGTCCGCCCCCACATCCAGGACCCGCGCGATATGATGATAGGCGTTGGAGGGTGGGCGCACCATGACGGGCAGGTTGCCGGCCCGGAATCCGGTAATGGCGCGTTTGACATCGCCGATGCCGAAACCGGAATGCTCCATATCCATGAAGATGAAATCGATCCCCGCGGCAGCGATGATTTGACCGAGGCCGGGTGAGTTGAATTCGAACACGGAATGGCCGAGCTTCAATTTCCGCGATGCGAGCATCCGTTTCAGATTGGGTATGGCCATCGATCAGACCGGCCGGTCGCCGCGCACGAGAATGCGGTAGAGGTGGCGATGTTGGTTGTGGTCGTAGTCATGTCCGGCTTTGTGCATGGCGGCGCGGTTGTCGATCATCAACATATCTCCAAGCTTCCATTCGTGCAGATATTCGAACTCGGGCCGAATTGCCGTCTCCAGCAATTCCTCCAAGAAATCTTGCGTATCGGGTGCGTTCAGTCCGGTAACCGTCTCGGTTTTGCTTTTATGAAACCAGATTGCCTTGGTGCCGGTATCTGGATGCGTGCGAACCAGTGGATGGACCATCGGCGGATTGGTGGACGCTTTCTGTGCTGCCAGAATATCGGGATTGGCGATGTTGAAACGGGCGCTACTGATCAGCGTGTTCTCTGTTTTCATTCCGTCTAGTTGCGCGCGTTTCTCTGTTGGTAGCGCTTCGTAGGCCGCCCGCGTGTTGCAGACCGAGGTGCCGCCGCCGCTATCCGGTAGCTCGACACCGTAAAGACAGGTGAACTTTGGAGGCCGTTCCTGATTGGTATGATCGGTGTGCCAGGTAGCGTTGGCACCGGTCTTTGCCGGTTGCCCGTCGCTGGCTTTCAAGCGGTTCGACAAGACGCTGACCAAGGGCTCGCCCTCCGCCAGATAGAGCCGGTTCTGATCTTCCATCAATTCGCCGAACTGTTCCATGGCCACGCGATACTCCGTCGCCGTTAGGTGTTGGTCGCGAATGACCACGGCGACGTTTTCCACCAAGGCGTCATAAATCTGCTGACGGGTGGCGCCATCCAGAGGGTAGCGCAAGTCGACACCAGTGACCTCGGCACCGATATGCGCCTTAATCTTCGTGATCCGCATCGACTGTTCTTCGACCAGTGCGCTCATTGATCGGTTCCTTCCCGGATGATCTGCCTTGCTCACGATGATTAACTTGGCAGTGGCTCGGCGATACGGCAAGTTTTGACCAAATTCGGGAGGACCTTGGATATGCGTCTTTTTAAGATTTTAGCGGTTGGATTTCTATTCGCCTTGAACGCGGCGTGCAGCTCCCTTCCCCCCAAGGGAGGGGACGAACATCACCCGCATGATGAAGAGGAACTTCTGGTCCTCGACCCACCTGCGGATTACTTGCGCCATCTACCCGATCTCGGTCTTGAGGTCATCGACGTGACCCATCTACCGGGGATCGGCGGTCAGTTGTATCACCTCCGAATTAAAGATGGCGCGCATCCGTTTCATGCCCGCGATAAGCACGAAAAGAAGTTTGGCGACGTGGTCGTGGACGCCCATCACCATTTCGAACATCACGCAGCTAAGGCCGATAAAAGTTATACCCCGCGTGCCGCGGCAAAATGGCAAAAAGCGGCTAAGGCTTGCGGGGCGGGCTTACGAATTGGCGTCGTTGATAATTTGATAGACAGCAAACACCCTGCTTTCAAAGGTATGAAGATCACTCATCGATCGTTTCATTTAAAGGGTCAAAAATTGGCGCGCACCAGTCACGGTACCGCTGTCACCGCCATCATCGCGAGCCAATCGGGCTGGCACGGGTTATTGCCGGGCGCAGAAATAGTTCATGCCAACGTGTTTCATCGCAACAAAAAGGGAAAAGCCGTCGGTAGCGCCAAAAGCATCGTGCGGGCCATCGATTGGATGATCCATCAGAAAGTACCCGTGGTGAATTTCAGTATCGGTGGCGGCCGCAATAAGTTGATCGAGAAATACGTCGAGCATGCGAGTGCCGCCGGGATGATCTTGATCGCGTCCTCCGGCAATCGAGGGCCGTTCTCGAAGAAGAAAAGTTTTCCGGGAGCCTATGGACCGGTCATCGCCGTGACCGCCGTGGACCGCACGGAGCGCAGCGCGCGTTTTGCGACGGCCGGTGATTACATTGATTTTGCTGCCCCTGGTGTCGGCATTTGGACTGCGGTGCCGGGCGGCGGTAAGGCCATGTCAGGTACATCCTTCGCGGCCCCGGTGGTGACTGCCTATGTCGCGGCCGCACAGCGGAAGCTAGATCTAAAGACGGTGGATGAAATTCGCGCGTATCTCCGCAAGCATACAAAGGATCGAGGCAAGCCCGGGCGTGACCGCTACACGGGATGGGGGCTTCTGGAATTGCCGCCACTCTGCTGAGCCGATGCTTACAGTTTAAGCTTCATGCCTTCATGGCTCGCCTCGAAGCCGAGTGCTTCGTAAAACCGCATGGCGTCGGGTCGTCCCTTATCGGTGGTGAGTTGCACCAGTCCGCAGCCTCGATCGCGACACTCTTCGATGGCCCACTCGAACATTTCCCGTCCGAGACCTTCGCCCCGAACCGACCTAGCCGAACGGACGCTTTCGATTTGGCCGCGCCACATGCCGGTGCGCGATAGGCCCGGTATGAAGGTGAGTTGCAGGCAGCCGACGATATCGCTCTCCTGTTCGGCTACGACGAGGAGTTGGTTCGAGTCTTTGTCGATTGCCGCGAAGGCGGAGAGATATCGCCCGTCGAGTGGAGTTCCCGGTACTTCCCGGGTCGCGCCGATGTCGTCGTCCGCCAACAGATCGACGATGGCGGGCAAGTCAGCGGGTGCAGCGCGCCGGAATCGAATGTCGCTCTCAGGCATCGGGCCTGATCAGGACGATGTTATTCCAATCGTCGAGTGCGGCGGTCCAGCCCGGTCGGACCACTGTGGTGCTGTCATATTCCTCGATGATGAGAGGTCCAGGACGCGGCTCGCGGCCAAGGTCGTTTCGAGCGATGATCTGGGTGGCGACCCAACCATGCGCCTCACCGTAATAGGCATCCCGATGCCCGGATTTCGCCAAGCCTTCCGGCACGGTCACTTTGTCGGGCACGCGCGGTGTTGCGGACAAGCCGCGGCCGACGGCCTTGATGGTAACGAACTGTACGCTTTCTTCGTCCGAGCGATAACCGAAGGTGGCTTCGTGGGCTTGCGCGAAGGTTTCTTCGATCTCAGCGAGTTTAGCGGCGTTCAAGGGCGGATTTGGGATCGGCAGGGTCAGCGCGGTGTTCTGGCCGACATAGCGCAAATCGGCAAAACACCTCACGTTCCGGGAATCGGACTCATAGCCGTCCGCGGCGATCAATCCATCGGCCTCGTCCCACAACCCCGCCAGCACCGTGTTGCAGTGCTCCAGATCGATCGCGTCGAACGGTTGATAGAAGGCGCGGATGCATTGGTGCTCGATATCCGCGAAAAGCAGGCCGAGGGCGCTGAACAATCCAGCGGCGGGTGGCACCAGGACATGTTGGCAACGCAAGGATTCGGCCAGAT
>JABJCS010000311.1 GCA_018665505.1 Alphaproteobacteria bacterium | reverse complement strand
GTTGGTGGCGGTGATGACGGGGCCGAACCGCTCGCTGAAGGCGATATGTTGCTCGTCGGTCAGGGACTGGCCCCGGAACAGTAGGATGGCGTGAGTGCTGAACGCGGCCTCGATCTCACGCCATGTCTCGTCGCTTAAGGTTTCGCGCAGGTCGACTCCGCCAACCTCGGCGAAGAACGTCGCGTGTTTGCGGGTAATTTCGATGGCCATGGGCGTTTCTCCCGGGGGCTAGCTGATCCCTTCGATTAACTTAGCCCATTCGTCGAGGATCGGCAGGGTCTCGTCCGCGGACATCGATGCGATGTTCAGGACAATCCGCTCGACGCCGGCCTCGACATAGCGTTCGAACACGGCGCGTTCTTCCTTTGGTCCGAAAACCGTGATCGGCATGCTGCCGGGTGCGCGGCCGGCAGCGGCTTCCATCTCCCGGAATTTCGGTAATTTATCGAGCAAGTCATAGTCGGGGCGGTTCGCGTGCGGTAGCCATCCGTCGCCGAACGCCAGGGCGCGGCGCGCGCCATAGGGGAACTCACCGCCGATATATACGGCGGGCCCCGGCTGCTGGACCGGTTTCGGCCAGGTCATCATGGGATCGAAATTGACGTAATCGCCGTGATATTCCGGCTTCGATTGGGACCAGATGACGCGCATGGCCGCGATCCGTTCTTCCAGGACCTTGTGCCGGGATTTGAACTCGGTGCCGTGATTGGCTAATTCGTCGGAATTCCAGCCGGAGCCGACACCAAACAGGAACCGGCCATTGGAGAGGGTGTCCAATGAGGCGATCTCCTTCGCCGTCTGGATCGGGTCGCGCTGCGGGACGAGACAGATACCGGTGCCGACTTTCAGCGTTTTGGTCACCGCTGCCGCCTGCGACAGGGTGATGAAGGGGTCCATCACGTCGTAATATTTCTTCGGTAATTCGCCCTGCTGTGGCCATTCAGAATCGCGCGACAGGGGGATATGCGAATGCTCCGGACACCAGAGAGAATCGAAACCTCGTTCCTCAAGGGCAGGCGCCAACGCGGTCGGCGAAATCGAATAATCAGTGAAAAAGATGGCAGCGCCGAATTTCATGGCAGCGATTCCTTGTAAAATACGAGCGAGATTATCAAGATCGCTCCCGCGCGGCAGGTTTCCAGCCGACAAATCAATTCACGCCGGGAGGGCATTATGGGCGATCAGCCGCTTCACTATCGATCGATGACGGAATTGGCCGCGATGCTGCGGTCGGGCGAGACGACACCGACGGCGTTGACCGAGCATTTGATCGCGCGCATCGAAAAGCTGAATGGGCCGCTAAATGCTTTCAATTTAGTGACGGCGGAACGTGCCATGGCGGAGGCGAAAGCGGCGGAAGCTTTGTTGGGGTCGGGTCGCGATCTCGGGCCGCTGCACGGCATCCCGTACGCGGTGAAGGATTTATACGACGTGGTCGGATTGCCGACGACGGCGGGATCGCGAACCTTGGATACCGCACCGAAGACCGAAGAGAGCGAAGTGACCCGGCGATTGGCAGCGGCAGGGATGATCGTGCTCGGTAAAACCATCACGGTGGAGTTCGCTAAGGGCATTGTCGGCATCAATCACATTCAAGGAACGCCACACAATCCATGGAGCGAAGAACATTGCGTGCCGGGCGGCTCTAGCGCCGGGACGGCGGTCGCGGTGGCCAGTGGCATGGCGCCGATGGGGCTCGGTACCGATACGGGTGGTTCGGTAAGAGTGCCGGCGGGACTCTCTGGTACGGTGGGGCTCAAGTCGACCGTCGGGCGGATCAGTCGTTTCGGTATCTTCCCGCTCAGTTGGACTCTCGATTCCGTGGGACCTCTGACCCGTAGTGTCGAGGATGCGGCGCTGGTCTATCAAATTCTCCAAGGCGAAGACGCACGAGACGATAGTACCCTCGGTATTAGCCCAGAAGACGTGCTTGGCTCCATGAAGGCTGGGGCGAAAGGGTTGCGCATTGGTATTCCGCAGAATGCATTCTTCGACAACGTCGACCCCGAAGTGGAGAAAGCGGTACTGGCGGCAGCAGATGTGTTCCGCGATCTGGGCGCCACGGTCGAGAATGTAGCTTATCCTGAAGCTTCCGCGGTCTCAGCGATGGGCTCCTACGTGAACGGGACGGAGGCGGCGATCATCCACGCGGAACGTATCGAGACCAAGCTCGATCTAATGGATCCGGTCGTTGGACCTCGCATGTTGGGCGAGCGTGACTATCTTGCGACCGACTACGTAAAGATGATGCGGGAGTTGACATCACTCCGCGCCGCGCAGTTGGAAACGCTGCGCGATGTTGATGTGATTCTGTCGCCTTCAAGCCGCATTCCGGCCATGCCCGTGGCGACAGTCGATGAATCGCTCGAGGTCTATCTGGACTTTGCCGGGCAATACATGGCGAACACCAATATCGGCAACCGCCTCGGCCTTTGCGGCCTGTCGATCAATTGTGGATTTACCTCGAAAGGATTGCCGATCGGCCTGTTGCTGAACGGCAAGCCATTTACCGAAGCGATGGTGGTGCGCGCCGGATATGCCTATGAGCAAGCGACCAGTTGGAAGGAAGCTCGCCCGGATTTGAGTTGGGCCGGGTAATCGCCTGTTCTTAGGGGCGCGGGATTTCCGACGTGTCGAACGGACTTGTCTGGTAGAGGTAATTAATCCAGTTCGCGAACAGAAGGTGCGCTAAGGGTCGCCAGAAATTCACTGGCTCCTGGGTCGGATCATTTTCCGGGAAATAATAGGAGGGTGGTTTGATTTCCATCCCAGCGTCGATGTCCCGGTGATATTCCTCCGCGAGCGTGTCGTGTTCGTATTCCAGATGATTGAGCATGATGAGCTGTCGATGCGATTCGTCGCGGATAAGGCACATTCCGGATTCGTCCGAACTCGCGAGAATTTTGAGGTCCGGGACGGCCTCGATATCCGCGCGCCGGT
>JABJCS010000310.1 GCA_018665505.1 Alphaproteobacteria bacterium | reverse complement strand
GCCGGCGCGGTCGTCGAGCCCGGAGTCTCGATCATGGCGTCGACGGATTCGACGATGGCAATATCCATATCCGTTGCGGTCAGGCCGAGGCGGCCTTCATTGGTGCTGAGTAGCACATTGGACAGAATCGGAATGGTGTTACGGCGTTCGACAATACTTTGTACGTGACCGAGAGACCGAAAGAGCGCGGCGCGTTCGATGGTAAGTTTCATGGTTGTCTTTTATGCCATTCGGAATGTTAACGCAGATGTTTCGACCCTAGCGCGGCCCCGAACGGGGCACCTATGCGCCTAATCAGGCCATTATAGCCAGTAAGACACAATTTATAGCATGAGTCGCTGGAATCTGCGACATATTTAGGGGGTCTAAGGAAGAATTTTCGTCTTTTCTTCCGGCGTGGAATCACCGAATCGCGGCCGTCGGCCAGATCAGGTCTCCAACATGCGCCGGAGCAATTCAACATCCTCGCCAAAGCCGTTATCAGTGGCCTTCAATTCTTCGACTTTGCGCACCGCATGCATGACCGTCGTGTGATCGCGCCCGCCGAATTTCCGGCCGATTTCCGGAAGGGAGCGGGCGGTGAGCTGCTTCGAAAGATACATAGCGATTTGCCGGGGCCGGGCGACGGCACGAGCGCGGCGTGAAGAATACATTTCGGAAAGCCGAATGTTAAAATGCTCGGCGACACGTTTTTGAATCTCTTCGATGGTCACCTTGCGGTCGTTCGCCCGCAGGATATCGTGCAGGACTTCCTGCGTTGTCTCCAGCGTGATCGTCCGCCCGACCAAGTTGGCGTAGGCGACGATGCGATTCAGCGCGCCTTCGAGCTCACGCACGTTAGAGGTAATTTTGTGGGCGAGAAATTCCAAAATCTTCGGCGGTATCTCGATCCCCAGGTCTTCCGCCTTTGACTGCAGAATGCCGTAACGCAATTCGTAGGTTGTTGGATGGATATCGGCGACGAGACCCCATCCGAGTCGCGACTTCATGCGTTCTTCCATGCCTTCCAAATCGTTCGGCGATTTGTCCGCGGAAATCACAATCTGTCGATTTTGATCAACCAGAGCATTGAAAGTATGGAAGAATTCCTCCTGTGTGCTGTCTTTGCCGGCGATGAATTGTACATCGTCGATCATCAAAATATCTACCGACCGGAACTGTTCCTTAAACGCCACTGTATCTCGGAACCGCAGCGCCCGAATAAACTGATACATGAACTTTTCAGCCGATAAATAGACGACATGTTTTTCTGGCCGCGTTTTACGCAGTTGTAAGGCAATGGCGTGCATCAGGTGCGTTTTGCCGAGACCAACCCCCCCATATAAAAACAACGGATTGTAAGGTGCCGTCTCTGCCTCGGCTACGCGCCGGGCAGCGGCGAAGGCCAACTCATTTGGTTTGCCGACGATAAAATTCTCGAATGTAAATCGGGGGTCGAGCGGCGCACTAATGTTGTTTTGCGCCTCGGTCTCACGCAGTGCGGCGGCACTCGGCGCCGGTAGGGGCGCCTCGGTTGCCACACCGCCGTCGGCCACGAAGATATCAACGCCTTCGATTGCTTGGCCCTCGATGGCCCAAAGACTAGCCAAGCGTTCGCCGTATTGCGATTCAATCCAATCCCGCATGAAGCTTGTCGGCACCGATATCCGGACACGGCGGCCGTCGACACCGATGAGGGTCATCGGCTTCAGCCAGCTACGATAGGCGGCCTCACCGTACTCTGCCCGTAGTCTCCCCCGAATCCGCGCCCACTGAGTTGTGAATTTCTCGTCCATCCGGACCGTTACCCCGATAATTTCCCGTCCGCGAATGCGCGACGGGTATTGCTCCGACACCGGTCCGCATCGCGGCCAGCCCCCAACGTGTCTGATCGCTTCGTTGCCGGATTCCCAACCCGGCGACCAGCGAATTCAAGGTAACGCATTCCCACTTCATTGTTGCCCTCCAGGTGCCCCGTCCCGGTTGCTGACGTGAGTAGGAATTTCAATACTCTTTAGAGCGCATAGTAAATAATAATGAAGTCTATTATTTCAATTTTAATTACCGTTTCTTATCATCAACAGTATTGCAGTTATTTTTACATCAACAACTCTTGAAGAAGTTGATGCGGCGTTTCCCCCAGACGATGACTAGATTGTCAAATGTAACGGGGGTTAATCGT
>JABJCS010000309.1 GCA_018665505.1 Alphaproteobacteria bacterium | reverse complement strand
TTCGATGGTCACGAACAACACCTTATACAGCGCAAAAAAGACGGGAATTTGCACCAACATCGGCAAACAGCCCGACGCCGGATTGACCTTCTCTTTCTTGTAAAGGTCCATCATCGCCTGATTGAGGCGCTGCTTATCGTCGCCAAAGCGTTCCTTCAGCTCCAACATTTTGGGCTGTAGCACCTTCATCCGGCTCATCGATTTGTAGGACTTATTGGCGAGCGGGAAAAAGGCCAGCTTGAAGATGACCGTGAGAGCCAGGATCGCGAGGCCGAAATTGCCGAATTGCAGGAAGAACCAATGCAACATATAGAAAATCGGCTTGGTCAGGAAATAGAACCAACCCCAATCGACCGCCTTGTCAAAGCCCTCGATCCCTTGTTCCTCAGCATATTTATCGAGGAGCTCAACTTGCTTGGCGCCGGCAAACAAGCGGTCTGTCCGCTCGATACTACCGCCGGCCGGAACCCCGATGACATCGCCCAGATAGTCAGTCTGGAACACCGGCTCGACCCCGCGCCGCCCGGCATTGAAACTTGTCCGCAAGGGTTTGTCAGAATCAGGAATCAGCGCTACGAGCCAATATTTATCGGTGAAACCGATCCACCCGCCGGTTGTCTCCTGGCGCACGGCAGGCAGCACGGCGCCGTCATCGAATAAATCGTCGTAATCAACTTCCTTCAAGGTCTTGTCGAAAACCCCGAGCGGGCCTTCATGAAGGATATAAAATCCGAGAATATTGGGCACACTGGTACGTGAGATCAGGCCATAGGGGGCAATGCTCACGTCCTTGGTGCTGGTATTGCGTACCCGCTGGGTGATGGCGATCAGGAAATTTTCGTCAATGACGAAATCTTGCTCGAAGAGCAGACCTTCTCCGTTGTTCCACGACAAGGTCACAGGATTGTCGGGCGATAAAGCACCGCGGCTTGGTGTCCAGACCGTCTCCCGGCTCGGCATTTTAGTGCCGGGAGAAAGCCAGCCGAACTCGGCGTAGTACGGTTTGTCCGCATGGATCGGCTGCAGGAGGTCGATTTGCTCGCTCTCGGCGTCCAGAGAAACTCGGTAATCCTTCAGCGTCAAATCATCGATGCGCGCACCAACCAAGGAGATAGAGCCCTGTAGGCGCGGTGTGTCGATCTTGAGCCGAGCCACCTTCTTCAGGGCATCTTCGCGCGAAAGGCCAACGGCTCCGAGGCCGCTAGCTGACGGCGCGGAGCCCAGACGCGGGCCGGACGGTGCAGCTTGTACCGGATCGCCGGCCTGTACGGGTGACGACGTGGCAGGCACCCCCGGCGTGGTAGCGATCTTGCCGCCGGCCTGTTGCGCCTTTTGAGCGGCTTGTTGCTGCTCGAGAGCGATACGCTCTTTCTCCATTTTCGGCTGCTCGACCATCACGTTCCACGTGATCAGAATCACGATCGAAAGCGCGACGGCGAGAAACAAATTCTTCTGATCGGCCATCAGGCGCCTCCGGAATTACTGAGATCGAGACGGCCGGGACCGTCAGGTACGGGATCGTATCCGGCGGCACCCCATGGGTGGCAACGCAACAGTCGCCGCAATGCCAGCCAGCCGCCGCGCAGGGCACCGTGTCGTTCCAAGGCTTCAATCGCGTAGGCCGAACAGCTTGGTGCGTGGCGGCAACTGCCTGCCGCCAACCAAGAGAGTGTTAATTGATAGAACCGAACCGCCGCACGCAGCGCCCTCGCCGCCAAACCCATATTGATTTCCGCTTCATTCCTCGCGCCAAACGTTGAGACGTTTGAGCGCGGTTTCCAAATCCCGTGTTAAAGCTCCGAACGATCTTTCGACCGTGCCCGCGCGGGCAATAACGACATAATCGTAGCCCGCCGCAGCGTGCAGAGGCATAACCTTCTCCACGGCGGCACGCAAGCGCCTCCGGGCTCGATTGCGCTTAACCGCGTTACCGACTTTGCGGCTTGCGGTGAATCCGACCCGAACTTTCTCGGAAATCGCGTCACTGACGCAGGCCTGCAGCACCAAACCACGGGTCGGGCTGCTACGGCGCGCTCGTGTGACACGCAAAAACTCGCGCCGTCGTTTTAAGGTTTCGACGGCGCGGGTCATGTCATCACGCAGAGAGGCGTTTGCGGCCCCTGGCGCGGCGACGGGCTAGAACGCGCCGCCCTGCTTTGGTGGCCATACGGCTACGGAAGCCGTGGCGACGCGCGCGCACAAGGCGGCTCGGCTGAAATGTCCTCTTCACGGCAATAACTCCATACGGCTAAATAAACGGGGCGCTGTATAGAAGGTCGGCGGACGTAAGTCAATGTACCTCCTCACCCAATGTTCCCCAATGTGACGTCACTTCATGGTGAATGGCGCGAAAACAGAGCAAGGTGTACTGATTATCACACCGGTTGTTTCGATTTGAAGCGGCGGAAACGGAAGATGAATGGATATGCCGAGAGGGAATAACGGATCGGCACTAACCTGGCGCCGGTTGCTGCCGCTGGCGGTTCCGGTTCTAGGCCTTCTGGCGTTTTTCCTTTTTGATTTCGACCGTTTTGTAACCTACGAAGAATTGCACCGCCGCCGCATGTGGCTAGCCGATCAAGTCGAGGTGCATTCGTTGGTCGCCGGCATCGTATTTTTATTCGGCTATGCGGTAGCAGTCGCTTTTTCGCTGCCGGTCAGCATGTTTTTGTCGATTGCCGGGGGATTGCTGTTCGGACAATGGCTCGGAACGGTCTACAGCGTTACGGGTGCCACGCTCGGCGCGGCGATTTTATTCACCATTGCTAAATCCGCCATTGGCGACCCGCTCCGTGCGCGGGCGGGGCCTTGGCTCCATCGTTTGGAAACGGGATTTCGGCAGAATGCCGTCAGCTATCTGTTGGTCTTGCGGATGATCGTGATTGTTCCGTTTTGGATCGTCAATTTAGTTCCCGCGTTTCTGGGGGTATCGCTGCGACACTACGTATTAGCTACATATATCGGCATCATTCCGGGCACTTTCATTTATTCGCTCGCCGGGGCCGGCGTCGGTGAGACATTGGTATCCGACAGCGCAATTGCGATGTCGGAAATCTTCAATGTCCAGATCGTGGGCGCACTTATCGGCCTTATCCTGATGGCGTTGGCGCCGGTCGTCCTTCGTTGGTGGAAGTCACGGGCCATGTCACTCTAAGCGTTTTGAGAAGACATGAATGGTCGCTCTACACCGTAGGCCCAAATCCATGTATAAGATGTAACCTTCGCGTCGCCGTCGGCATCCTAGGTGGTGGCAGGTAAACAGAAGAGTCGTGTATATGCGTAGCCTATCGGCCCGGCTGCTGGTTCTGACGATCTTTTTCGTGATGTTGGCCGAAGTGTTGATCTTCGGACCTTCCGTCGCGCGTTATCGCGTCTCCTGGCTCGACGAGAAGCTGGGTGCCGCGCATTTAGCGGTGCTCGCCCTCGACGCCACGCCGGATGGTATGGTGAGCGAAATGTTGCGCAATCAGTTGCTCAGTCATGTCGACGCGGCGGCGATTAGTGTGCGACGCGGTGCGGCGCGCTTGGTGCTGTCGAGCGATATGCCGCCGTCTGTTGCGGAGACCGTCAATCTGATGGAAGCGGGATGGCCAACGCTGCTGACCGATGCATTCTCGAATTTGTTGCGCACGGAAGACCGTGTTTTACGGGTTATCGGTCGGTCGCCGAAACATCCGGAAGTGATTATCGAAGTCGTGCTGCATGAGAACGCTTTGCATGATTCGCTGGTAGATTTCGCGTGGCGGATATTCCTACTGTCGCTGCTCATTTCCCTCATCACCGCCGCGCTGGTTTATTTTTCCCTGCAATGGCTGATGGTGCGGCCCATGCGACGGTTGACCGATAATATCGTGGCCTTTCGCGAAAACCCGGAAGATGCGAGCCGGGCCTTCCACCCAAACGAGCGTCCTGACGAGATCGGCGTGGCGGAGCGCGAATTGGCGTCAATGCAATCCGATGTGCGCAATGCCCTCAAACAAAAATCTCATTTGGCCGCGTTGGGCACCGCGGTGGCGAAGGTTAATCATGATCTGCGCGGGATTCTATCCTCCGCCCTATTGGTTTCGGACCGTTTGGAGACGAGCCAAGACCCGGAAGTCCGACGTATTACGCCGCGTATCATTTCCTCCATCGAACGGGCTGTCTCCCTATGTGCGGAGACCCTGAGCTATGTCGGAAAAGAGCAGCAAGATCTGAAAACCGAACCTTTCGCGCTCCGGGCGTTGATTAGCGAGGTAAGTTCCGACCTGACGCCGGATGGCGAGTTGGGTCTGAATATAGAAAATGAAATCGAACCTACCGTCGAAGTGACGGCTGACCGCGAACAACTTTATCGGGTCGTCAATAATATTGCCCGCAATGCCGCGGAAGCCGGTGCGGGCAAGCTCGTGGTGTCGGCGCATATGAACGGGAAGGGATTCGAGATTGATCTGCGGGACGATGGCCCGGGCCTGCCGCCGAGGGCGCTAGCAAATTTGTTCAAGCCGTTTGACGGATCGGCGCGCGCTGGCGTTACGGGTCTCGGGCTGGCCATTGCCGGCGAGTTGATGCGCAATCACGGGGGCGGCTTAGAGCTCGTCGAAACCGGCGTTGACGGAACCTGCTTCCGGGCATACCTGCCGACGGAATAGGACTAGTCGACAAACTTACAGAGGCCGAATCTTTGCAGATTGTGGCCATTGGCCTCGAAGGCTTCGAGTAACGGATCGGCTTGTTTTGATCCTTTTATCGCGGGGTCCGGCAGATCGACATGCACCGCGCCACAATTGTGACCCAACGCCAGGGTATCCATTCTTGCGACGAGTTCCCGCGTAACCCCTAAACGGTCGGGGAACTCGAAGGCGACAAAGTTGTCGACGCCGAGGATTTTACCGTGCTGTAAGCTAGGAATGACGGCATAGCTGAACAGGCCGTGGATATATCCGCGCGCGGTAAACGCGGCAATGATGCCCGCGTTCTTTGGCCCCAGTGTTTCAGCGACGCCTTCAACGAAATCCGTCCAGTTGGCCAAGTTTAATTGCGGACAGATAGATTGGATGAGTGGGAAGGCCTGCCGGCTATGTTCCGGCTCCAAGGGTTTGATTTCCAACCGATACGTCATTGCAGCAGCTTGGAGGCTCATACCTATTTAAGTCTTTGATTTGCATCAAACAGCTGCCATGGATTAGACTTCTCCCTTGTGGTTTGGCGCTGGGACGGCCACATAAAACATACGTGAACAGGGTATTGGGACGACGCTATGGCTGCGGACGAGTTGCAATTCGCTCGAAAACGTTTGGAGTCCGATATCGGAAACCCCTGTGCAGCTTGCAGTATTCGGGAAATGTCGATTTGCGCCGTCTTGGATAATTCCAAGTTGTCGCGGATGGCGGCGATTGCGCGCACCCAATCGCTATCGCCTCGCCAGACGATAATCGACGAAGGCGAATCCGCCGAATCGCTGTTCAACATTACCGGCGGCGCTGTGAAGCTCTATAAATTATTGCCCGATGGGCGCCGACAAATTACGGGATTTCTTTTCCAGGGAGATTTTCTCGGAATTGCGCTGAACCAGGAATATGCATACTCGGCCGAAGCTGTCTCGGATGTGACGCTCTGCCGTTTCCCCCGCGTGCGGTTTGAAGCGTTGTTGGACGAATTCCCAAAGCTTGAAAAACAGTTGCTCGAAGTCGCGTCGAACGAATTGGCGCAGGCGCAAGACCAGATGCTGCTTCTGGGTCGGAAAACGGCGCGTGAGAAAGTGGTGTCTTTCCTATTATCCGTATCGGAACGCGCCCGACAACGCGGCGATGCGCCCTCGCCGATTTCTCTGCCGATGAGCAGAGCGGTTATCGCCGATTATCTGGGTCTAACGACGGAAACCGTGAGCCGCACATTCACCAATCTTAAGAGTAGCAGTGCGATCCGCTTGCTGCCCGGTAATATGGTAGAACTGTCCGATCGGGAGACGTTGCAGAATCTGTCGGACGGCAGCTGAAAGATTCAGTTGCCTTACTGGTATTGCTGCACCGCAACAATTGCACTAAATAGCTAACGAAATCGTCATTTGTCGCAGTTTTCGGAGGGATTCGGCTGTAATGACCAAAGAGATTCCTATTGTGGCACGCTCGGTTGCCGCAATGCGTAAAGAAGTTGAAGAGTGGAGACGCGCGGGAGACGTCGTTGGTGTCGTGCCGACGATGGGCGCGCTACATGACGGTCATTTAGCGCTGGTGCGGGCTGCTAAAGCTGAATGCGACCGGGTCATCGCGACGATTTTCATCAACCCAACCCAATTCGCCGCCGATGAAGATCTTGATGCTTATCCGCGCGGTGAGGTGGAGGATCTGGCGAAACTCCGGGAGTTGGAAACGGATTTAGCTTTCATGCCGGGTGCTGGTGAAATGTATCCCGACGGATTTGCCACGAAGGTGCGGGTCGACGGAATTACGGAAGTCCTTTGCGGATTTGGCCGGCCGGTACATTTTGGCGGTGTAGCGACGGTTGTGAGCAAATTGTTCAACCAATCCCAGGCGGATCGCGCCTATTTCGGTGAAAAGGACTATCAGCAGTTTTTAGTGGTCCGCCGCATGGCGCGTGATCTCGACATTCCGATTGAAGTCGTGCCGGTGCCGACGGTGCGGGAAGCGGACGGTTTGGCGATGTCGTCGCGCAATGTCTATCTTTCAAGCGAACAACGCGCGGTGGCGCCGGCGCTTTATCGGGTCATCCGAGATGTGGCCGCCCGAGTTGCCGATGGTATAAGCGCCGAAGCGGCTGTCGGCTGGGGGCAAGAAGAGCTCGCGACATGCGGTTTCGACAGCATCGAGTATCTTGAGGTCTTGGAGGCAGAGATGTTGGGGCCGATCGATTTTCCGAGCAAACCGGGGCGGGTCTTCGTCGCCGCGCATCTCGGCTCGACCCGATTGATCGATAACGTTGCCGTCTAGGTGATCGACATTCTAATTTGCGCCACCGATGGGCGGCGCATAGGCAAGTGCCACGTCCCATGGAAATAGAATCCAGGTATCCTGGCTGACTTCAGTAATGAAGGTATCCACTAAGGGTCGGCCGGCGGGCTTGGCGTAGATCGTCGCGAAATGGGCCTTGGGGAGCCGTTCCCGCACGATCCTAGCGGTCGCACCAGTATCGACGAGATCATCGACGATCAGCCAACCATTGCCATCTCCGGCGTCGGCTTCCTTCAATACACGAGCCGCGCCTTGATCTTGATGGTTGTAGGACGCGATTCCGATTGTGTCGATCAGACGAATATTCAGCTCTCGGGCAACGATCGATGCCGGCACCAGGCCGCCTCGGGTAATCGCAACGATGCCTTCGAACGGCCCTGCCTCCAGGAGCCGCCAAGCCAAGGCCCTTGCATGACGGTGCAGTTCATCCCACGAAACCGGGAACTCTTTTATGTTTTCGGCTGTCATCTGTGTTTCTCGCCTTGGAACGCCGCCATGTAATGCCAGTCGGTATGAAAACGGCGCCTGGTGGGAATTCCACGCGGCGCCGTCATCGCATCTCCGGAAGGACCGAAAGTCTTTACCGCACGAAAATTCGCACTTCGTTGTTTTCGGCATCTCTGCTCGTCGTGGCCGACAAGCTGACCTTATGGCCCGGCAGTCCCATATCCGCCAATGCGCGAAGCACACCTTCGGCATTCCGCTTGGCGGCGGTCTTGTTAAGTGCAGTCCGCGCCGGCGTGCCGGTTTGCGGGCTCACGGCGACCAACTGGAAAGTAGCGTCGGGCTTCCGGTCCAAAGCACGGCTGACAGCGGTATAAAGCGCGCGCTGGTATGGTACGTTGGGCCGGTCAAAGCGAATGACGACGAGGGGCCGATCCGTTGATTGAGGTGTCGGGCTGGACTGGACTCTCGCGGCGGTCCGCGCTTGGTTTTGGCTGAACGCCCGGTTCACCAGACTGGAGCCGTAGAGTTCGCCGTTCTTGATGGCGAGTGACATCAGCTGCAAATTGTGGCGTTCATTATTCACATAAGTCGTCTGACGACTGACGTCGGCGCTGAGCTCGTTCAACAACCGGTCGATCAACACGACCCCTTGATTGACCTCGTCTTCAAGCGCGCGCAGCCGCACGTGATCCAAATCAACGGCGCCGCTTAGCGCGTAGGTCGCGCGCACGCTGTCGAGCAGCCAACTGGCAGTGCCCGCTTCGGCGTCCATGTCGCTCGACAAATCGTTCAGGCTCGAGATGTTCAACGCCACGACTTCGATCTGTTCCTGACCTTCTTTCAGCTGGTTGACCAGCGTTGGGTTGCCGGGTGTGGTGCCGGATTGCAGCTTGGCGTTCATTTGCGCCATCAAAGCATGGTATTTTT
>JABJCS010000308.1 GCA_018665505.1 Alphaproteobacteria bacterium | reverse complement strand
CTCGATGGTCTCGCAATTGTGCCGGTGATGATCGCCGCCGCCTGTTTCGGGTTCATCGCTTATCTGGTCGGTAACAGCGTTTATTCGGGCTATCTGCAACTCAATTACGTGCTCGGCGTCGGTGAGTTAGCGGTCTTCTGCGGCGCCTTGGTCGGCGCGAGTCTCGGTTTTCTGTGGTATAATGCACCCCCCGCGATGGTCTTCATGGGCGATACAGGCTCGCTGTCTGTCGGCGGCGCACTTGGCGCCATCAGCGTCGTCACGAAACATGAAGTTGTGCTGGCGATTATCGGCGGTCTCTTCGTCCTCGAGACGGTGTCCGTCATTGTGCAAGTGGCGTCCTTTAAGTTGACCGGCAAGCGGGTTTTTGCGATGGCGCCGCTGCACCATCACTTCGAGAAGAAGGGATGGGCGGAGTCGACCATTGTCATTCGATTCTGGGTAATCGCGTCGATTCTGGCCTTGATCGGCATGTCGACGTTGAAGTTGAGGTGATGGGATGATCGACCTCAGCCTCTTTAAGGGAAAACGGCTCGCGGTCATGGGCCTGGGCTTGTCCGGTCTTGTCGCTGGTGAGGCGCTGTGCGCGGGCGGTGCTGAGGTCTTGGCCTGGGACGATAACGCGGATCGCCGTGCCGCCGCCGAATCGCGTGGCATTCCGGTCGCGTCCTTGCGCGATATTGATTGGTCGACGGTCGAGGTGCTGATTCTGAGCCCCGGCATTCCGCACACATATCCGCAGCCGAACCCCGTGGCCCAAGCGGCGAAGGACGCGGGTGTCGAGATTGTCGGAGATATTGAGTTGTTGGTGCGAGCCCGGCCCGAGGCTCGTTATATTGGTATTACCGGTACGAACGGGAAATCAACCACGACCGCCTTGATAGGTCATATCTTGGAGACGGTCGGAATGCCGACGGCCGTTGGTGGTAATCTTGGTTTGCCGGCACTCTCTCTTGACGCGTTGGGGTCAAGCGGCGTTTACGTTCTCGAGATGTCGTCTTATCAGCTCGAGCTGACACCTTCGGTACAGTTCGACGTCGCCATCCTGTTGAACATCAGCCCGGATCATCTGGATCGCCACGGCGGGATGGAGGGATACATTGCGGCCAAGCGGCGCATTTTCGAACAGCAATCGGCAGGCAGTACGGCCATCATCGGGATCGACGATGCCGATGCGAAGGGATTGTTTGACCGGCTGACAGCAGACCGAGCACAGGGCGTCGTACCGATTTCATCGGAAATCACGGTCGATGGTGGTGTCTACGCGTCGGGTCCAAATCTGATCGACGCGACGGGCAATACCTCCGAGATGGTTCGTTCGCTCGAGGGGATAGAGACCTTGCCGGGCAGCCATAATGCACAGAACGCCGCCGCCGCTTACGCCGCGGCGCGCGCCATTGGAATTCCCGCGGCCGCGATTGCCGCCGCTCTTGAAACATATCCGGGACTGCCACATCGCCAACAGTTGGCGGCGGTGATCGACGGAGTCCGCTATGTCAACGATAGCAAGGCGACGAACCCGGAAGCGGCGGCGAAGGCGCTGTCCAGCTATCAAGATATCTATTGGATCGCGGGCGGTCGCGCGAAGGAAGGCACGCTCGAAGTGCTCTATCCTTTCCTGCCGAGTGTGCGTCGCGCTTATCTGATCGGTGAGGCTGCGGATCGCCTCGGCGGTGAGTTGAACGGTCGTGTAGAGATCGAATACTGCGGTGACCTGAATCGCGCACTGGAGGCCGCCAGCCAAGCCGCCCATGGACACGAAGCCGTGGTGCTTTTGTCGCCCGCCTGTGCGTCCTTCGATCAATTCGCCAGTTTTGAAGAACGTGGGCAGGTTTTCTGCCGTCTCGCGGCGGAACTACCGGGCGGCTTGCGTGATATCCGATGCGATGGGAAGGCCGCCTAATGTCCATCGCAAGGACCGATAATTCAACACTTGGCCGCTGGTGGTGGACGGTCGATCGTTGGACGCTGTTAGCGCTCATGGTGTTGGCCACCATCGGCGTGGTCTTGGCGATGGCCGCAAGCCCTCCGGTCGCCGAGCGGATCGGACTCGATTCGCTCCATTTCGTGCGCCGCCAAGCCACATATTTGCCGGTCGCCTTGTTGGTCATGGTCGGTGTCTCGTTGTTGTCGCCCGTTGGCGCGCGCCGTCTGGCAACCATAGTCTTCCTGGGCGCGGTGTTGATGTTGGTAGCGACCCTGATGGTTGGCACCGAAATCAAGGGTGCGCGGCGATGGATCAGCATCGCGGGTTTCTCATTGCAGCCATCTGAATTCGTCAAACCTGCCCTCGCGGTTGTCTGCGCTTGGATGTTCGCGGCGAGTCGGTTGGGTGAAGACATTCCCGGTAATCGCATCGCGTTCATGCTTTTCGCGCTCGTCGCAGGATTGCTTCTCTTGCAGCCGGATGTGGGACAAGCGCTGGTCGTCTCCGCCGTGTGGTTCAGCCAATGGTTTCTGGCGGGCCTACCGATGATCTGGGTAGCGGTTACCATTGGCATGGGGATCGCCGGGTTGACCGCCGTTTATTTTATTTTCCCTCATGTCGCGAGCCGCATCGACCGCTTTATCGATCCGGCCTCCGGCGACAGCTATCAAGTCGACCGCGCCATGGAAGCGTTTATGAACGGCGGCATGTGGGGCCGTGGGCCCGGAGAGGGTACCGTGAAAGCGAACCTGCCCGACGCGCATGCGGATTTTATCCTCGCCGTTGCGGGCGAAGAATTCGGCCTGATCTTGTGCCTCGTCATCGTCGCTCTGTTCGGATTTGTCGTCTTGCGTGGTATCGCCAATCTCATGCGGACCACGGATTTGTTCGTCGTGGTCGCTGCAACAGGACTGTTGGTGCAATTCGCTCTGCAGGCACTCATCAATATGGGCTCTACTACGAGCTTGATGCCGACGAAAGGGATGACCCTTCCGTTCATCTCCTATGGTGGTTCGTCCTTGCTGGCGTTGGCGTTCGGGATGGGGATTTTACTCGCGCTAACTCGTCGGCGCGCGGGAGGGACACCATGACCGAAGTGCTCCGTCCTATCGTTATGGCGGCCGGCGGTACCGGTGGGCATGTGTTTCCGGCACAAGCGTTGGCAATGGAGCTGCGCGGGCGCGGGTATCGTTTGGTGCTTGTGGCGGACCGGCGAAGCGAGGCCTTCGACGGCGCGCTTGGCGAGCTGGAAATCCATCGGATCGACGCCGCTGGCGTCAGTGGCAAAGGTCAGCTCGCGAAAGGAGCAGCGATCGTCCGACTAGCGCGCGGATATTTTCAGGCGCGGCGATTGCTGAAACGTCTAAAGCCGGCCGTGGTCGTCGGTTTTGGCAGTTATCCTTCCGCGCCGACGGTTCTGGCCGCGCAACATATCGGCGGCAAGACCGTCATCCACGAACAGAACGCGGTTCTTGGCCGCGCGAACCGCATGCTGGCACGGCGGGCGACGCGCATCGCAACCGCATTCCATACGGTCCGAGCGCTGCGGGCCGCGGACCGTGATAAAACTGTGTGGACCGGCAACCCGGTTCGCCCCGAAGTGATTGCGGCGCGGGACCATCCCTATACGCCGCCGAGTGCTACGGGAGACGTAAATTTACTTGTTGTTGGTGGCAGCCAAGGGGCCAAGATCTTGGGCGAGGTCGTGCCGCGCGCGACGGCCCTCCTCGATGCGGAAATGCGTTCCCGTCTTCGTGTCGTCCAACAATGCCGTGCGGAGGAAGTCGACGCCGCCAAAAGTAATTTTGGGCGCGCGCATATTCGGGCCGAAGTATCGACATTCTTTGACGACATTGCGGAGCGTTTGGCCAAAGCAACCTTGGTCGTGTGCCGCAGTGGGGCATCGACCGTCGCCGAATTGGCGGCCATGGGTCGGCCGGCGTTGCTGGTGCCTTTCGCCCATGCGACAGACGATCATCAGACTGCGAACGCGGAAGGGCTCTGCGATGCGGGGGGCGGCTGGATTATTCAACAAGACGCCCTGACGGCCGAACATTTGGCCGAACGATTGACCTCGCTACTTACACCCGGACCGACTCTGTCGATGGCTGCGAAATGCGCCGCGCAAATGGGAAAACTCGAAGCGGCGGCACAACTGGCCGATTTAGTGGTCTCCGTCTTGGGTGGCAACGGCAATGGCGATCTCGCCGATAGACAGGAGGCAGCCGCATGAAGGAAATGCCGCTTTCAATCGGAACGATACATTTCGTCGGCATTGGTGGTATCGGCATGTCTGGTATCGCCGAGGTCATGCACAATCTCGGCTACGTCGTGCAAGGCAGCGATATCGCCTCGAGCGCCAATGTAAAACGCCTTGAGTCCTTGGGGATTTCGGTGGCGATCGGCCACGACGCCACCAATGTACAGCAAGCGGATGTCATCGTGGTTTCGTCGGCGGTCAAAGCCGACAATCCGGAAGTGGTGGCGGCCCGCTCGCGGCTGATTCCGGTGGTGCGGCGCGCGGAAATGTTGGGCGAGCTCATGCGCCTCAAATGGTCCATCGCGGTCGGCGGCACCCACGGCAAGACAACAACGACCTCGTTAATCTCGGCGATTCTCGATCATGCGGAATTTGATCCGACGGTCATCAACGGCGGTATCATCAACGCATACGGCACCAATGCGCGCCTCGGTGAAGGCGAATGGATGGTGGTGGAAGCGGACGAGTCGGACGGCACTTTCGTGAAGCTCCCGGCGACAATCGCTGTGGTCACCAATATTGATCCCGAGCATCTCGATTTCTACGGCGACTTCGAGCACGTCAAGGCAGCCTTCCAAACCTTTGTTGAAAACATCCCGTTCTATGGTTTCGCGGCGATGTGCATCGACCATCCCGAAGTCCAGACAATGATCGGGCAGATCACCGATCGCCGGATCGTCACCTACGGGATGAGCCCTCAGGCGGAAGTGCGCGCGGAGAATTTACGCCAAGGTCCCGGCGGCGCGACCTTCGATGTCGTGCTGTCGTCACGTTCGGGAGAGGTTCGGCGGATCGAAAACATCCGCCTGCCGATGTTCGGCGAACATAATGTGTTGAATGCGCTGGCCGGTGTCGCGGTCGCGACGGAAATGGGAATTCCGGGCGAGATCGTAGCGGGCGGATTGGCGAAATTCAGTGGTGTGAAACGGCGGTTCACGAAGACCGGCGAAGTCAACGGCGTCAGTATTATTGACGATTACGGGCACCATCCGGTCGAGATTCTAGCCGTCTTGCGAGCCGCCCGATCAGCCGCGCGTGGCCGTGTCGTTGCCGTGGTGCAACCCCACCGCTACAGCCGCTTGATGGATTTGTTCGATGATTTTTGTACCTGCTTCAACGATGCCGACACGGTAATCGTCGCCGATGTGCACGCGGCGGGCGAAGCACCGATCGAAGGGATCAATCGAGACGCCTTGGTCGAAGGGCTCCGCACCCATGGCCATCGCAGCGTCGAAGCGCTCCTGAGCCCCGATGCATTGCCTGAGATGGTCTCTCGGTTGACCAACGCTGGTGACCTTGTTGTTTGTCTCGGCGCCGGCACGATTTCGAATTGGGCGAACGATCTTCCGGATGCGCTTGCCGCCTTGCCTCATAGCAGAGCGGAGGCTGGGTGATGGTGATGGTTGCCACCAAACATACCGACGGGTTGATTGATCGCTTACCTCTGGTGAGTGGGCGTTACGAGCCGTTCGCCGATCTCGGCAGCCGATCTTGGTTCCGCACTGGCGGGGCCGCCGAAGTATTGTTCGAGCCCGCCGACGCTGACGACCTGCAAACTTTCATGGAAGGACGGCCGTGCGGTGTGGCGATCACAATCATTGGGTTCGGCTCCAATCTCTTGGTGCGCGACAGTGGCGTCGACGGCGTGGTGATTCGTCTCGGTGAGGCGTTTGCCGGGATCGACCTGGACGGCGATACGATTACGGCCGGTGCATCGGCACTTGATGTGAACGTGGCGCGAGCGGCACAAGCCAAAGGGATCGCCGGCATGGAATTTCTCTCGGGAATTCCCGGAACGATCGGGGGTGCGGTTCGCATGAATGCGGGTGCCTACGGTAGCGAATTCGCGGATGTGGCGCTTGATGTGACCGTGATTGACGAGCGCGGCGGCGCGCATGTACTGAATTCTTGCCAGCTTGATTTCTCGTATCGTCGAAGCGCGCTGCCGGACGGATGGGTTGTCATCTCCGCGCGCCTGCAAGGAGAGCCGGTAAGTACCGAGGAAATCGCCGAGCGTATGGCCGCGATTGCGTCTGCGCGAACCGAAAGCCAACCGAGAACGCGGACCGGGGGGTCGACTTTCGCCAATCCTCCCGGTCACAAAGCTTGGGAATTGATCGATCGCGCCGGTTGCCGGGGATTGCGGCGGGGCGGCGCCATGGTCTCTGAGCAGCACTGTAATTTTCTTCTGAACACTGGAGCCGCCACCGCGACGGACCTTGAGTTGCTGGGTGAAGACGTCCGGTGCCGGGTCCTCAAGGAATCAGGCATTCAACTGGAATGGGAAATTCAACGCATCGGCATCGCGCCCTGTAGGAAGTCCGCATGACGAAAACCGCAAAAAAGAAAGTGGCGAAGACGCCAAAGCGCAATACGGTGCGCCGCCGCGTATGGCCGCGCTGGATGCGCCCGGCATTGCTCGTCTCTGCGGTGGCCTTGATCCTCGGCGGCCTCGGCGGTGCGGGTGTGTGGGCCGTTCGTGCCGGAATGGTCGAGATGGCGGTCGCGAAAGCCGTCACCTATTACGAATTGGCAAATCGATCCGCCGGTCTTGTGGTGCGTGAGGTCTTGGTAGACGGAAGGCAGGAAACATCCCGCGAGCGGATGCTGGCCGCCCTTAAGGTGAACCGCGGCGATCTCATTCTGACGTTCGATGTCGACGCGGCACGTGAACGTTTGCAGGGCATGGGTTGGATTGCCTCGGCTCGGGTCGAGCGGCACCTACCGGATACGATCCGAGTCTCCGTTGTCGAGCGCGTTCCCGTTGCCGTCTGGCAACACAAAGGCAAGTTCTTGCTCGTTGATGCGTCCGGTACCGTCATCGGGTCTGATGGCGTGGAACGTTTCCGTGATTTGAAAATCATCGTCGGTAAGGATGCGCCTGAACATGCGCAAGCACTTATCGCTATGTTGCTGGAACATCCGAAACTAATGGCACGTGTGAAAGCTGCCTTCCGTTCCGGTGGGCGGCGCTGGAACTTGCGTATGGATAACGGCATCGACGTGCGATTGCCCGAAACCGACGCCTTCGCAGCCTGGGATCGATTGGCGAAATATGAGGCGCAGCACAAGCTGTTGGGCCGCGATATCGGTAGTATCGACCTTCGTTTGCCGGATCGGGTCGTCGTCAAGGTACGACACGAGAAACCCATTAAGAAATCGCAGCGGGGGAGCCAAACGTGAGTGGCAATACATTCTCCAGCGGCAGTGAGAGGTAGAGCGGGTGGCGAGGAGCGACCAAATCGCAGCGCTTGATATCGGCACGACAAAAGTCTGTTGTTTTGTTGCCGAGCGAGACGGTATTGACCGCGTCCGCGTGGTCGGGATTGGTCATCATGTCAGCGAGGGGCTGAAGGCCGGTACCATTGTCGATATGCAGGCGGCCGAACAATCCGTGCTGGCGGCGGTGCACGCGGCCGAGCAGATGGCGGGGACGACGATTCGCGATGTCATCGTCAACGTCTCCTCCGGCGAGCCGTTAAGTCAGTTCGTCGATATCGATACTGATTTGTCTGCACAGGCTGTTGGTGAACGCGAATTGGGGCGGCTGTTCAACGATCAAAAACTCTCCAGCCTCGCCTCAACGCGTCATCTCGTGCACGCCATCCCGATTGGCTACGAAATCGATGGTTCGAACGGCATCCGCGATCCGCGCGGCCTTTACGGGCATAATCTGGGTGTGCGGGTGCATGCGGTAACCGCGGCGCCGTCGGCACTGCAGAATGTGGTGAACTGTGTCGAGCGCTGTCATCTGGGATTGGCCGATTTTGCCGTCAATCCTTATGCGGCGGGCGTGGCCAGCGTGGTCGAGGACGAACTCGACCTGGGTGTCACGGTCATCGATATGGGCGGTGGTACCACGTCGATAGGTATTTTCTTCGAAGGGGCGCTGGTTCATGTGGATTCCCTGCCCATCGGTGGCGGCCATGTCACCAGTGACATCGCGCGAGGATTATCGACGCCGATGCAACATGCGGAACGCTCGAAGACGCTAAACGGTACCTGCCTATCGTCGCCGACCGACGAGACGGAGATCATCAGCGTGCCGCGGGTCGG
>JABJCS010000307.1 GCA_018665505.1 Alphaproteobacteria bacterium | reverse complement strand
CGGCAATTTCTCGGGGTATGCCGAACGCCAACCCATCAATCGTGAAAATTTCCGCTCCGAACTTACGCAACTGCACCGCGCCTTGATAGGCGATCACGATTCCAATCAGAAAATTAAGCAAGCAAACAATGGGAACCGCGTTCAATCCGGTTTGTTCTATCTGGTTGATAAGTGCGACCGGCCGCAACCGTTTCGGTTTGGCTATGGCGGCCACAAGCGTCGTAATAGTCAGTCCGAAGAAATTGACTAACATTTTCGCTTCGCTCAACGCATCGATCAGAGTTCGCCCCACGCGTTCGAACATCGCCATAATGAAATGCGGTTCTTCGCGAAGCGGCTCGTGGGGTTGCTTGTCCGCTTCGTCGACAATATCCAATAACGGTTGATATGCGGAATCGAGCCCGTCGATCTCCGACGTAATGCCGTTGCCTTCGAAAAGCGTCAATGTTCGGCGCATGATCCACGCGCCGGCAGTATCCAACGCGGTTAGACTGGAGACATCTAGGCGAACCGTTTGCACGCCGTCCATGCGGAGCCCGCCGACCAATTCATCGAGCTCTCCCGCGCGTTCGATGGTCCATTCGCCACCCGCGCGTATGGTTAGTGTTTGGCCCTCAACAGCGGTTTTTAGCCAACACCCCTGTTCTTCCAACTCAACCTCTCCCCACGACGCGCTGTTTCGCTAATCGGAATAGCATGATGACGCGCGTCCTAAAAGCGCAAGGCGCATTGCAGATGCGAATCCAGACCGCTAGATTGCGCGCGGAAAGGGAGCGTCGCTGGACGCCGCTTCGGATTTGCGGCCACCGCGCCAACTGCGAAAAACGTTTTATGAGAATTTCGGAAATCTTGATCTCCCGCCCCTACACCCCGAATACGATAGAGTCGATCCGCACCCTAAAGAACGATTCCGCTTTAGATCGGAAAAAACTCTACTCCGCCGGATTGAGCTGACTTTAAGGAAGAAGATAAAATGGATTTGAAAGATCATATCAGAAGCATTCCGGATTTCCCCAAGCCCGGCATCCTCTTCTATGACATCTCGACATTACTGGCCCATCCGGGCGCATGGCGTCATTGCGTGGACCGGCTCGCCGCCGATGTAAAACCGCTGGCGCCGGACCTTTTGGTCGGCATCGAATCGCGCGGCTTCCTGACAGCTGCTCCCCTGGCCCTCGAACTCGGCTGCGGTTTCGCAATGATCCGCAAAAAGGGCAAACTCCCGGGAGCAACCATCGGCCACACTTACGATTTGGAATACGGTAGCGACACGATCGAGATTCAAGCCGACGCGATCTCCCCCGGCCAACGCGTGGTCATCATGGACGATCTATTGGCCACAGGTGGCACGGCATCGGCGGCGGTGGAGCTCATTCGCGATGTCGGCGGCGTCGTCGCCGGCGCCAGCTTCATCGTCGAACTCACGTTCCTGCCGGGCCGCTCCAAGCTGGATGCCTTGCAAGTACCTGCGTCAACGCTCACCGCCTATGACGACTAATCACGACACATTTCTCTACTGACTATACGTCGGGTAAAAGATCGAGGTTTTAGCGGCACCCTATCCGCGTTCTTGTTTGACCTGTTCATATACGAGGACGGCAGCGGCGAAATCTTCGAGCGACGCGCCTACTGATTTGAACATGGTTATTTCATCCGCCGAGGTACGCCCTGGATGGCGTCCTTGCACGAGTGCATACAGGTCGACCAAATCATCGAAATTCAATACGCCCGAAGCCAACGGCTGCGTCAGATCGCCGGCCGCTTTCGGCGCACCGGTCAGTGTATCGCAAAAGACATTTGCCCGACGGATGGAAGTGTCATCGGTCTCGCGTACTTCGGGCCGATATCCACCGACGAGGTCCAGATGCGTCCCGTCACGTAGCCACTCACCTAGCACCAATGGTTCCGGCGAAAACGTGGCGCAGGAGATGACATCGACGCCACGTGCCGTTGCCTCGATATCTTCCACCGCTTCGGCTTGCAGGCCTAGATCGCCGGCCGCCGCCGCGAGCCGCCGGGCTTTCGCATGATCGCGGCCCCACACATACGTCATTTCCAAGGGACGGACGGCGCGGTGGGCGAATATTAGGTTCCAGGCGACTCGGCCGGTCCCGACCACGAGATGCGACTTGGCATCTTCCCGCGCGAGATAATCCGCCGCGACCGCTGACGCCGCCGCGGTCCGACGCGCCGTCACCTCACCACCGTCAACTTGCGCAAGCGCCTCGCCGGTCTTGCCGTCGAACAGAATCACGATGCCATTCACCGCCGGCATGCCTCGCGCGGCGTTTCCGGGAAACATATTGACCAGCTTCACACAAACGTACTCACCGGCCCGCCAAGCCGGCATCATCATGATCTTGCCTTCGGGCTCGCCGGGCACATCGATGTAATGTTGATGCTTGGCCGGGGATTCGACACCGCCCTTGAAAGCGTCACGGATTGCCTCAACCAACGGTTTCCATTCCAGACGCTCGCGCGTCTCATCCAGCCCGACAACAATCATTTCAGCATCCTCCACTCGAATTCACGCACTACGGGCTGACGAAACCGCCCACGTTCTATAAAGTCGCGCCGCGTTAGATACACGATTGCGGCAATTCGGGACAGGGAGCGACCTCTAGCATGACACTTTCACCCTATTATACGCATGGCGAGGGCCGCGAATCCGCCTT
>JABJCS010000306.1 GCA_018665505.1 Alphaproteobacteria bacterium | reverse complement strand
TAGCCAGGATTTCGAGAGCTGCGGCACCATCATCCGCGAGCACAACCCCATGGCCTTTCATTTCCAATCTAAGCTCAAACAGTTCCCGGTTTTCCTTTATGTCGTCGACGACAAGTATGATTCCGGGCCGAACGATCGCAGACGGTTTTGAGTGGCGATCTATTGGTTTTTGGGGTTGTTCCACCATGTTCCAAAGCACTCTTTACTCTAACGTAACGTGCATCAGGTGACCGCACGCGAAAATCGCATTGCTCAACAAGCTCAGACTAACATAGAGCGAATTTTTCAGGTAGCGTTAAGGCTTTAAACGTCGCGTTTGCTCAAGAATGGTCTTTTGGCACGCGCGTTGAGCACTGCCGTCACGGAGCAAAAGCCGATAACTACCGCCGACGATGTTTTGAACGATTGCAAATCGTTAGCCGAAAAACCGTAACCAAAAATCGCCTTCCGTACACAAACTTACTCAATTCTTGGTGTGGACGGTATGTATTTCCATATGAGAGGTTAAGTTAACTGTTAAACATACGTCCGCAACGCGCGGGCATGAAACCGAACGAGGAGATGCGTGGATGTCAGGACCGCTCACCGGCTATCGGGTGATCGATTTCACCAATGTGATTGCCGGACCTTTTGCCACCATGATGCTTGCCGACCAAGGCGCCGATGTCATCAAGGTCGAAGCCCCGCAACGACCGGACCACACGCGACATGCCGGCCATTCCCAAGAAGGTATGACCGCGTCTTTCGTCAACAACAACCGCAACAAGCGCTCCGTCTCCATCGACGTCAAATCCGACGCCGGACGGGAAGCGTTGAAACGGCTGGTCGCCACGGCGGATGTCTTTATTCAGAACTTTCGACCCGGTGTCGTCGAGCGCCTGGGCATCAGCGAGGCCGACCTGCGCGCGATCACGCCGGACTTGATCTACGTCTCGATGAGCGGTTGGGGCGAGAACGGCCCGCTGTCCCACAAGCCGGTCTACGACCCGATCATCCAGGCACTCTCCGGCCTCGCCACCGTTCAAGCGGGATCGGACCAAGAACGCCCCCGCCTAATCCGAACCATCCTGCCGGACAAACTGACCGGCGTGACGGCGGCGCAAGCGGTGACATCCGCGCTAGCCGGGCGTGCCAAGACCGGTGAAGGACAGCACGTTAAAGTCTCCATGCTTGATTCCATCATCGCGTTTCTGTGGTCGTCCGATATGGGGTCGCAAACTTTCGTCGATAATGAGGTGACCGAACAGAGAGCCGCGACTTTCATCGATCTGATTTACGAGACCCAAACCGACTACATCACTGTCTCTACCATGACCAATGTGCAATGGACGGCGTTCTGCCAAACGGCAAACCGCGAGCATCTACTGGAGGACGAGCGGTTCTCATCCCCAGCACTCCGCGACCAAAATGCTGACGAGCGGCTGCGCTTGATCCAAGAAGCTCTGCTGGAAAGGCCGGCCGCCGAATGGCTGAAAATTTTGGATGATGCCGGTGTTCCCTGCGCGCCGGTTCTGACTCGCAAACAAATGATCACCCACCCGCAGGTGGAAGCCAGCGGCACCGTTGTCGAATACGACCATCCGAATGCCGGTCGGCTGCGCCAAGCGCGTCCGGCCGCGCGGTTCGAAGGCACACCAGTCGGCATTCGCCATGGCGCTCCAGTCTTGGGGGAGCACACCCACGACATTCTCGGCGAAGTCGGTTACAGCACGGCGGAGATCGAAGCCATGGTCGAGGACGGAGTCTTGATCGCACAGCCGACGAATAAAGCGGGCTGAACCGGCAATGCGATTTCATCTTTATAATCGCCCAGGCTCCGGTGGTTTCATCGTCGAAGCAGCTCTCGTCTGGGCCGGCGCTGATTTCGAATTGACCGAAGGTGACTCGAAGCCCGGCACCCCCCTGCCCGAGTGTTTTCGCGATATCAATCCGTGGGGCCAAATGCCGACCCTTGTCCTGCCCGATGGCACGACGATGACCGAAACGGCAGCCATCTTGCTGCATCTGACCGGCTGCTTTCCGGACGCGAGAATGGCACCAACACCTGGGACGTCAGCGCACGGAAAATTCCTACGTTGGATGGTCTTCGCCAACGTCAATCTATACGAGGCAGTGGCACGGCGCGGCTACCCATTCCGCTACACCGATGATGAAAACGGATACGAAGCTATACGTTCGGCTGCAATCCGAAGAATGCGCGAGGCCCTCGAAGTCCTGGAGACCGATATCGCAGGTCCGTTCCTGCACGGCGATGATATGACCATCGCCGATGTCTACGTGGCCATGTTCTATATCTGGCGTCGCGGCGACGTGGATGCTCCGCGCCTTGAGGCGCTTACCGACAAAGTTCGCAATCATCCTATCGTCGGTCCCATATGGCGACGTCATTTCGGCGATCGTTAGGAAAAGCACCCAGTATGAAAATCGACAAGTCTCTGTTCCACCCTGACTATAAGGCCGAGCCCTATTGGTGGGAAGCCGCGCGCCCGGGCACGAACCATGCAAGTGACCTGCCCACTCAGACCGAAATTTTTGTCATCGGCAGCGGCTATTCCGGCCTCTCCGCAGCGCTGGAGCTGTCGCGCGAAGGCCGTAACGTCACGATCGTCGATGCCCTCGCCTTGGGTGAAGCAGCGAGTAGCCGTAACGGGGGCGGAGTCAGCGCCGGAGTAAACATCGGCAAAGGTATCTCCGGCGGACCCGGCCAAGCCAACCGCGAGGGCGGACAAGATCGGCTTATCGAGAGTCTATTGCACGAAAGCCTCGCCGCTTACGAGAACGTCCACACGCTGATCGAACGTGAAGGCATCGAGTGTCATTTCGAGCGCCGGGGGCGCTTCGTCGGCGCCTATACCCCGACGCATTTCGAAGACATGAAGAAAAAAGCGGAAATGCTCAACCGGGTTATCGATATCGATGCTGAAATCATCCCGCGATCGGAACAACGGCGTGAGATTGGCAGCGATTTCTATCACGGCGGCATGACCGTTGGGCGCGCGGGCAAGTTGCACCCCGCTCTCTTCCATAAAGGGCTGCTCGACGCCTGTCACCGCGCCGGCGTCACGCTCTGTGCCCACACGAAGGTCGAGCGGATAGACGGGTCAATCGGCCAGTTCATCCTGAAGACATCGAAGGGTGAATGCCGGGCAGAACAAGTGATCGTCGGAACCAACGGCTATACCGGGGAGCTGACCCCAAAACTGCGCCGCCGGATCGTGCCCATCTCAAGCCAAATCATCGCAACGGAGGAATTGCCCGAGGACGTTGCCCTGGAACTGATTCCAAACGGCCGGACAATTTCCGAGAGCCCACGGATCACCAGCTATTATCGCCTATTACCTGGTGACCGCCGTGTCATGTATGGCGGCCGCGCGCGTTTTGAGAATGTCCATCCGGATGTCAGCGCGGCGCTGCTGCACAAGATGATGACGGATCGTTGGCCGCAGCTGAAGGATGTGCGGATCACACATTCCTGGTCGGGTTTCGTCGCCATGACTTTGGATGCCCTACCCCATATGGGCCAAGAGGACGGATTGCATTTTTGCACCGGCTGCAACGGCAGCGGCGTCGCAATGATGACCTATCTGGGGCAACAAGTAGCGCGCCGCATCTTGCAGGACGGTCAATCGGATAGCGCCTATGGCAGCATTGAACTTCCGAAAATTCCGGTTCCGTTCTATTCGGGACATCCTTGGTTTCTACCAATTATTGGAAATTATTACCGCTACCTCGACCGCAAGGATCGGCGTCTCGGCGGCGAATGACCCTATAAGAGGCCAAGCGAGCGGAAGCTCTGATGACCGTTCCGTCCAATCACGATGTGATCGTGCAGCACGATGCCAAGCTTCTCCACTGCTTCCTTCACTTCGCGGGTGATCTTGATATCACCTTCCGACGGTGTCGGATCGCCCGACGGATGGTTGTGCACCAGGATTATGGCCGATGCTCCCAGTTCCAGCGCGCGTTTGACGACTTCTCGGGTATAAAGCGGTGCGTGGTCGACCGTGCCGCGTTGCTGAACTTCATCCGCGATTAAGGCATTCTTACGGTCGAGGAACAAAAGGCGGAGTTGTTCGACTTCCTCATGCGCCATCGCGGCCCGGCAATACTCAACCAGCTGTGCCCATGACGAAATCGCATCGCGACCAACGACGCGTTCTTGCAACAGCCGAAGCGACGATGCTTGTGCCAGCTTGATCGCCGCTATCGCCGTCTCGCCAAGGCCAGGGATATTTCGCAAACGTTCGACATCAGCGCTAACGACACCGGCGAAGTCCCCGAACCGGTCAATAAGTTCCTTCGCGAGCGGGTTCACATCGCGGCGCGGAATGCCGAGCATCAATAATAACTCGAGCAATTCGTAATCCGGCATCCCTTCGCCCATCGTCGCGAGAAAGCGCGCGCGCAGTCGCTGGCGATGCCCGATATGGCTCGGTGTTTGCGTTGACTTCTTATTGAAGAGATCCTGCCCCATAGCGGGATAATGGAAACGTTAGGAAGATTTCCAGCTGTCCCGGCACGCGGTAGGCGTAAAATTTAAGGGGCTGTCCCAGATAACCGAGATTAGAGGTTATCATGGTATCCATGCGCAAGAGCCGTCTGAGC
>JABJCS010000305.1 GCA_018665505.1 Alphaproteobacteria bacterium | reverse complement strand
GTCTGGCGGAAATAGTTCGCTAAAGTGTGGACGAAGGAATCCTCGTGATCGATCAGCAGGATGCGTTTGCCGGCACCGGTCTGCGCTTGCATCGGTGTTTCCGCGTTATGGCCCACCGGGGTCGGCTTGCTGATCGCATCGAGGAAAGCCGAGGCCTTCAGATGAATTTCGTTCTCTTCCTCGTTCGGGTCGGAATCGAACAATAGCGTGGCTCCCGCGCGGACTGAGGCGATGCCGTCCTTGAACTGGATCGTCCGCAAGGTGAGGCCGGTGTTCATATTACCGTTGGCGAAGGCCGCTCCGACGGCGCCACCATACCAGCGACGCGGCGAGCGTTCATGATCCTCGATAAACTGCATTGCCCATTTCTTCGGCGCACCGGTGACTGTGACCGCCCAGGCGTGCGAGAGGAACGCGTCGAGAGCGTCGTATTCCGATCGCAACGTGCCGACCACGTGGTCGACCGTGTGGATCAACCGCGAATACATCTCGATCTGACGCCGTCCGATAACCTTCACCGATCCCGGCTCGCAGATGCGAGATTTATCGTTACGGTCGACATCGGTGCACATGGTAAGCTCCGACTCGTCCTTCTTCGAGTTCAGCAAGGTCAGGATTTGACTGGCGTCATGGATCGGATCGGTGCCGCGTCGGATGGTGCCGGAAATCGGGCAGGTCTCGACCTGACGACCGTCGACCCGTACGAACATTTCAGGCGAAGCGCCGACGAGATATTCTTGTTCGCCAATATTCATGAAGAAGCCGTAGGGGGCCGGATTGACCTTCATCAACCGCCGGAAGATGACCGAAGGGGGCTCCTCGACCGGCTGCCAGGTGTTTACGCCGGGGACGGTTTCGAACAAGTCACCGGACTTGAAGTATTCCTTGGCCTTGCTGACCGTCACACCGTATTCGCCGGGCTGGTGATCGCTCGCTGTCGGTGCGGGATCGGCGAATTTGAATTCTTCCACGGGGCCGCGCCGCGCCATGCCTGCGGTCGAGTGACCGTCGACTTCGAACTCGTAATTATGCCACAGCGCCTCGCCGCGTTGATGGTCGACCAGGAGCAAGCGGTCCGGCAGATAGAGCAGTAGATCGCGCTGATCACCGTCGAGATTCTGTTTGCGGTCCAGCGGCTCGAACTGGAACGCCAGATTATAGCCGAATGATCCGTAGAGGCCGAAGAAAGCTTCTTCTTGCGGCGCGCTGAAGAAATCCAGGAATTCGCGTACCAAGGAGAAGGTCGAGGGCTGCTTGCTGCGTTGCTCTTCGGGGAAGCGCTCGGTCGATTGCTTGATCTGGACGGTAAAACCGTCGTCCGTTAGCGCGTGACTCTCAAGGAAGTCCAATTCTGGCAAACGTTTAGCAACGGCATCGACAAGTATCCGACCGCGGTCGCTGAGCGCCCGCACTCGCGCGGCGCGGCCTATTGCGGAGACCTCCACCGGAGGATCGATGAAGCCCATATCCCAACGCGTGTATCGACCCGGATACTCAAAGTCGGAGGAAAGCAGGACGCCGCGATGCGAGTCGAGCGAGTCGACCAACAGCATGCGCGCGCCTTCATAGGTTTCGGTTTCCGTGGTACGGCGCACTGTGACGCCGCCCTTGGTGGTAAAGTCGTTATTTTCCATATTCGTCATGGCATCAGCTTCCTTCAAGTCTTCCTCGACCGTCCGAGCCCCGAGCGATGCCGACGTCGAAAAAACAAATGGCTGCCCGTGTTCCGGCAGCCATCGAATTCACACATAAGAGTTTGGGCCGCCGTTTTATGAACGCAGCCACCACCAATTTGATTTCGTAATCGCAAATGTGTCTCTCATGATGGCGCTATAGAGCCATAAAGCCGCGCGACGGTCAATTGGGATTTGGTGGGCGCGAAGTTGTCCGGACCTTTCCCTGTTCAAGGCTCAATCGCGTTATACGTCACTGGCAGGACATTTACTCCCGAGGGGACTGACCGCGATGGATTACAAGCGTATTTCGGCGGATTGCCACATCGATATGTGCTGGATGCCGCCCGACTTGTTCACGAGCGAGGCCGCCTCCGCCATGAAGGATCGGATGCCGTATGTCACCGACGGTCCGGACGGCCCGTATTGGACCTGCAAGAATGGCACGTCTTTCGGCTTGAAGAATGGCTTGGGCCCGGCGGGTGCGAAGTATATTCCGGGAACCCACGCGCGGGCTGATTTAATGGCGGCGACCGGCCTCTATGATGACGGTAAGAAGGACATTCGCCGGGTCTCGACGCCGGAACTTCGGCTCAAGGACATGGAGCGCGACAATGTTGACGCGGAGGTGATGTACGGTATTCTGGGGGCTGCCTCGAAACTGCAAGATCACGACGCCGCGAATGAGATGTACCGCATCTATAACGATTGGTTGGCGGCGGAATTCCTGAAATACCCGGACCGGCAAATTCCGCTGGCCTGTCTGCCGTATGGCGATCCGGATGCGTCGGCAAAGGAAATTTACCGGGCGGCCGATCTTGGTTTGAAGGGACTCGAGCTATCGTGCTCCTGGGATATGGAGCCGATGTATCATCCGATGTGGAAGCCGATTTGGGAGGCCGTGAACGAAACCGGCTTGCCGCTGCATTTCCACACATTTCCGGCGGTCCCGATCGATAAATTTGGTGATTACGATCAAATGACCCGCCGAGCGGCGATCTTTACCGTCGTCTCGGGCTTTCAGATGCATCTGATAAACATTGTCGCGGCGGTGATCGGCGGCGGTGTCTTGGAGACCTATCCGAATGTGCGTATCGCCTTGGGCGAAAGCGGTATCGGCTGGTTGCCTTATGCGCTCGACCGGATGGATTTCGAATGGGAAGACCGCTTCCACGACCTCAATCTCAAGATGAAGCCGAGCGATTATTGGAAGCGTCAATGCAAGGCGACATTCCAATATGACATGATCGGCGCCCGCATGATCGACGATATTGGCCTTGAGACATTGATGTGGGGCTCGGACTATCCACATGGGGATGGTGTGTGGCCTGATTCAGATAAATATATCGAAGAGCAGTTCGCCGGATTGTCGGCGGATCAAATCCACAAGATCACCTGTGAGAACGCCGGTAAGTTTTACGGGTTGATGAGTTAATAACCTCCCAGTGTTCGACACTTCGGGCGGGCTTAGGCCCGCCTCTTTGTTGACCGGGGCAATGGGACGAGACTGTTCATGACCGAAGCGAAGACTATTGAGTTTGAATCCGCTGAAGGATTCCCGATCGCTGCTGATATCTACGGCGATCCGTCCAACGATCCGATATTGTTCATGCATGGCGGCGGCCAAACCCGGCATGCTTGGGGAGGTGCCGCGGCGGCGCTTGCCAAGCGGGGCTGGTACACGATCAGCATGGATCATCGCGGCCACGGCGACAGCGGCTGGTCGCCTTCCGCCAGCTATGAGTTGGACGACTTCACTGCTGACTTTCACGCGGTGCAGAAGCAAATCGGGCGCAAGGCGGTGGTTTGTGGCGCATCGCTTGGCGGGCGCACCGCGCTGATGGCGCTCGGCGAAGGATCGCAAGACCTGACCACGGCGTTGATCTTGGTTGATATCGCACCCAAGACCGAGGCCGCGGGAGTTGCGCGCATTCAGCAGTTCATGCGCGCTAATCTCGATGGGTTTGCAAATCTGGAAGAGGCGGCGGATGCGGTCTCGGCGTATCGCCATCACCGGTCCCGGCCAAAAGACGTCAGCGGGCTGAAGAAGAATTTGCGGCTGAAGGATGATGGGCGCTGGTATTGGCATTGGGACCCGAAATATCTTGACCGCAAGGACCGCAACGATCCGATGCATATTGACCGGGTTCGTATCGCCACACCCAACATCAAGGTGCCGACATTGCTGATCCGGGGCGGTAGCAGCGATGTGGTCAGCCCGGAAGGGGTGCAGGATTTCCTCACGCTTCTGCCGACCGCACAATTCATCGATGTGGCCGATGCCGGGCATATGGTGGCGGGCGACAAGAACGACATTTTCACCGACGCGGTGGTCGATTTTCTCGGCCAGACCTTTGCGGAGCATGCGGCGGAGTGATGGAAGCGGAGACAATCAAATTCGAGGCGTCGGGCGGCGTCACTTTGATTGCCGACGCTTGGGGCGATCCGGCGGCGGACCCAATCCTGTTTATGCATGGCGGTGGCCAAACCCGACATTCCTGGGGCGGTGCGGCCCGGCTTTTGGCGGAGAAAGGGTGGCGCACCCTCAGCATCGATCTGCGGGGGCACGGTGATAGCGGTTGGTCGGCGGCGGGCGATTACGAAGCGCACGACTTCGTCGCCGATATCAATGTCGTCTTGGCGAAGCTCGGCCGTAAGGCCGTCCTCGTCGGCGCGTCGCTTGGCGGCCGAACTGCAACATTCGTCGTCGGCACCGGTGCGCCAGACCTCTGCCGTGGTTTGGTGTTGGTGGATATCACGCCGAAGATCGAGACCAAGGGGGTCGAGCGGATCCTTGCATTCATGAACAGAAATCCGGACGGGTTCGAGACCGTGGAAGATGCCGCGGACGCGGTCGCTGAATATCGCGAGCATCGCTCCCGCCCGAAGGACGTCAGTGGACTGAAGAAGAACCTGCGGATCGGCGAGAACGGCCGTTGGTTTTGGCATTGGGACCCGAAATTCCTCGACCGCCGCCACCCGCATGACGAAGTAGCATCGAAGGAAATCAGTGAGGCTGCGTCCCGGATCAAGATTCCAACTCTATTGGTGCGTGGCGGGAGCAGCGACGTGGTAAGTCTGGAGAACGTTCAGGATTTCAAACGACTGGTCCCGCACGCCGAATTCGTCGACGTTGCCGAAGCCGGCCACATGGTTGCCGGAGACCGCAACGACGCGTTTACCGGCGGTGTGGTAGATTTCCTCGAGCGGAACTTCGGCTAGGTTCGCTCGCCCTTCGACAAGCTCAGGGTGAGGTCTTGCACGCAAACACCTCATTCTGATCCTGTCGAAGTATGACTCTCCGTTGCGTTATACTGCTGCATGCTTAAAGACTCCGAAGACACGCTCATCGAAGACGACGTCAGGGAAGAAGAGGCGAGCGAAATTTATTGCGCTGCCTGCGGGCACTTCGTCACGCGGACAGATTGGCGCATGACAATCGACGGCGCGCACGAACACACCCTCTTTAATCCGGCCGGAATTTTGTTCCGGGTTCTTTGCTTCAAGGAAGCGCCGGGGGCCGACGCGCCGGGGGAGGCCACAACTGAATTCTCTTGGTTCAATGGCCATGCCTGGCGGATCGCGTTCTGTGGCGGGTGTGCCACGCACCTCGGTTGGCGCTTCGAGGGTACCGGTGTCTTCTTCGGTCTGGTGAAGCCGAAACTGACGATGAGAAAGCCTGGATAGAGCGGCGCTACTCTGCTGCGACACCAATGCCCACGGGGCACGTCACGCCGGTGCCGCCGAGGCCGCAATAGCCGGACGGGTTCTTCGCCAAATACTGCTGGTGATAATCTTCAGCGTAGTAGTACTCCGGCGCGTCGAGGATT
This sequence comes from Alphaproteobacteria bacterium, assembly GCA_018665505.1. The sequence goes on along the minus strand of JABJCS010000305.1, from coordinate 4,359 downwards.
TCCGTCGTGATATCCGGATGCCCGGCCTTGGCGAGTTCCGCTTGATAGGCGGCGCGGGATGCTTCGGCAGCGGCTTTTTGCGCGTCCGAATAGACGTAAATGCCCGACCGGTACTGCGTGCCCATATCGTTGCCTTGGCGCATCCCCTGGGTCGGATTGTGGCCTTCCCAGAATTTTCCGAGCAGAGTTTGAAACGACACTTTCATCGGGTGATAGACCACCAGGACAACCTCGTTATGGCCGGTGCGACCTGAACAGACTTCTTCATAGGTCGGATTCGGCGTGATGCCGGCGGCGTAGCCGACGGATGTCGAGAAGACACCTTCCGTTTGCCAGAAGACGCGTTCGGCTCCCCAGAAGCACCCGAGGCCGAAAATGACTTTCTCGGTACCTTGCGGGAACGGGCCTTTCAGCGGGTTCTTGTTTACGAAATGGCTCGCCGGCACCGGCATCTCGGCGCTACGTCCCGGCAGGGCCGTCTCGGCGGTTGGTAATTCCAATTTTTTGGGCGATGTGAAAAACATGATCGATATTCCCGTGCCTGCGTTTGCTGTCTGCTTGTATATTGGGGATAGGTGAGCCCATCGGCAAGGTTTTGCCGCGTTTGGCCATGTCACATTTGCGGGAAGGAACGGACGTGTCGGGGGAGCCGGATGTCGTGATTGTCGGCGCGGGGGCGGCGGGACTCTCCGCTGCGCGCACTCTGTGCGATGTCGGTCTCGTGGTAGTTGTGCTGGAAGCAAAGGACCGGATCGGTGGCCGCGCCTATACGGATGACGAGAGCGTAGGCATCGCGTGGGACCAAGGGGCGCATTGGTTGCACGATCAAGGGCGCAACTTTTTCGCGGAGTTTGCCACCGCCCAAGAAATTACGCTGGAGCCAGTTGCCGAAGGTAAGCGGATATGGACCGAGAAGGGATGGGCGGATGCGGGATACGTTCGCGATTACGAAGCCTATTGTGACCTCGTTTTCGACCGCATCCAAAGATTGGGCGTCGCCGCGGAAGATGTAGCGGTCTCGGATGCGGTGCCCGATCACTTCCAATTTCGCCCAATGTTCGAGTCTTGGTATGCGGCACTCTCCGGCATGGAGCCGGAGCGGAGCTCCGCCTTCGACGATTATCACTATCTGGACGATACGGGAAACCGCCGAGTGCGTTGCGGTTACGGCGCTTTATTGGCGCGATACGGTGAAGGTATTCCTCTTTCTCTCTCAACCTCCGTGCGGGGGATCGATTGGTCGGGCACGGATGTAGTGGTTGAGACTTCGGGCGGCACGCTGCGCGCGAAAGCTGTCATTGTCACGGTCTCGAACAATGTCCTGGCGGCGGACGCGATACGGTTTGCGCCGCGCCTCCCCGGTCCGCTCGTCGAGGCCTTCACAAACATACCGCTCGGTGAGGCGGAGAAAGTCGCGATTGCATTCGACCGCGATGTCTTCGGGTTGGACGATGCGCATGTTGCCTACGTTCACGCGACGAACGAGGCGGTACGGTTCCAGATACGCCCGTTCGATGAGAATATCGCCGTCGCCTATATGGCGGGCCAGTTTGCCAGATCGATCTCCAAGATCGGGGAAGACGAGATGACCGCGTTTGCGGTCGACCGCCTGGTCGATGCGTTCGGCACCGATATCCGAAATGCAATCACCGCCACGAAAGCGACCGGATGGTGCGAAGACCCGCATATTCGCGGCAGTTACTCGACAGCGCGTTTGGGTTATGCGGACGATCGGTTCACGCTGGCGGAGCCTGTCGGCGAGCGCCTCTATTTCGCGGGCGAAGCTCACGCGGTCAACGCGTATGGCACCGTGCATGGTGCCCACAACTCAGGTGTCGAGACCGCGGAGCGTGTCATCCGTCGGCTTAACGGAGCCTCGTGAGTGAGCATTGGTGTTCGATATGGCGGCTTTGCGCGCCATACTTATTGCTAAGAATTTTGGAGGATTATCATGGCGCTCGATCAAGCAACATCGGTTGGAAACGACGCGACGGAACCTGTCCTGAAACAATTGGCCGATTGGGCCGGTGACGTCTCGCCGGATTGGCCGGAACTGGCGCTCGAACGGGCAGCACATGCCTTCGGAGATACGGTCGCTTGCATGATCGCGGGAGCGGATGATGCCAGTCCGGCGAATGTACGGCGCGGTGTGTCCGCTTGGGGCAGCGGTCCGTCCTCGGTCGCGGGGCAAACCGAGAAGTTGCCCGCCCCCTGGGCTGCGATGGCGAATGGTACGGCGGCCCATGCGCTGGATTATGACGACAACGTCCAAGTGGTGTTGGGGCATACCTCTGCAGTTCAGGTGCCGGCGCTTTTGGCGCTGGGCGAGGCGATCGGGGCGAGCGGTCAGCAATTGGTCGATGCCTATATCGTTGGGTTTGAAATCCAAATGGCCTTGGGGCGGGGTGTGAATTGGTCGCATTACAATATCGGTTGGCATTCGACCTCGACCATTATCGGTATCGGAACGGCGGGGGCGTGCGCGCGGCTACTCGGCCTTGACCGCCTGGGTATGGCGCATGCGCTTAGCCTCGGCACGTCGATGGCGTGCGGGCCGAAAGCGCAGTTCGGCTCGATGGCGAAATCCTTTCATGCGGGACTCTCCGCCCAGCATGCGGTGACCTCGGCGCAACTCGCGGCCGCGGGTCTAGAAGGTCGGATGGAAGTTTTGGAAGCACCGATGGGCTTTCTCGAGCTGTTCGGTGGCAATTTTCCACCCGGGTGGGAGAAGTCTCTGGAAGGATTCGGTGAGGAGTTGGCGATTCTGGAACATGGTATCGTCCCCAAGCGCCACCCTTGTTGCGCTTCGACCCATAAATGCCTCGACGCGGTGCTCGACCTGCGGCGCGAACATGGGTTCACGGCGGATGAAGTCGACAGCGTCCATACGGTCGTCGGCAGTTCCAACAAGCGGAACCTCTCCTACGACGACCCGCAAACCGACCGTGAGGCGAAATTCTCGATGCAATATTGCGTGGCGCTTGGTCTGGTGCAGGATCATCTACGCATCGCCGATTTTGCGCCGGAAGCCGTCTTTCGCCCGGAACTGCGGGCGCTGATCCCCCGCATCACCATGGATGCGTTTCCGGTCGAGATGGAACACGCGGCGACGACCCCGCCGGATCATGAAGTGACCGTGCGTTTAAAGGACGGCCGTGTGTTGGAGACAACTCGAGCCCATCCTCGAGGCACAATCGACGATCCGTTCGACGAGGCTGATCGTATTGCGAAATTCGCCGACTGTGTGGCTGGAAGATTGAATGAGGCGGAGAGCACGGAGCTGAGCTCGCTTCTATCGACTTTCCGCGAATTGGAAGAGCTGGAGCCTGTCACCCGGTTCTTGCGCTTCGACGCAGGGTAGCTTTCATGGGACACACAATTACTGAGAAAATTCTCGCCGCGCATTCGGAACAAAAATCCGTCGCGCCCGGCGATATCGTCATGGCCGATCTGGACCTTGTCGTCGACCTGGATATCGTCTTCGGCATCACTGGCGGACATCAGACGCCGACCCGAGTATTCGATCCGGACAAGATAGTCGTTGTCGCGGACCACACCGTCCCGGCACCGAGCATTGCCGCCGCCAACGCGATGAAACGGATGCGTCAATTCGTTGACAAGTTCGGTATCGAAAAATTCTATGACGAAGGGCGGCATGGCATCGCCCATGTGGTCTTGGGCGAAGATGGATTGGCGCTCCCCGGAATGACGCTCGCCTGTGACGATTCGCATTCTTGCTCCTCAGGTGCCCTCAACTGCCTTGCGCGCGGCTTGGGCTTGGCGGATATGATGTATGCGCTCTGCAAGGGGCAGGCGTGGTACATGGTCGGGCCGACCGTGAAGCTGATCCTCGACGGCGATCTTGGCGAGCGTGTCTATGCCCGCGATATCCTGCATCACATTGCCCATATTCACGGAGCCTTTCCAGGCCGCAATCTGGAATGGGACGGCGACACCATTTCCGCCATGCCGATGCAGGGGCGATTTACCCTGGCGACGCTCTCGGCGGAGCTCTCGGCGGAATTTTCACTATTCCGCCACGATGACGTTCTAGCCTCGTATCTCGATGGCCGGGCGTCGAAACCGTATGAGCCGGTCGACCCTGATCCCGACGCAACGTATGAACAGACAATCCGGATTGATGTGTCGGACTTGGAGCCATTGGTGGTCTTGCCACACAAAGTCGCGCACAATGCCTGCCCGGCGACCGAGCTATCCGAGACAAAAATCGACCAAGCCTTTATCGGGTCTTGTGCCAATGGCCGGATCGAGGATTTCGCCATCGCAGCCGAGATAATGGCCGGCCGCCAAGTTGCCCCCGGCGTGCGCATGATCGTAACGCCGGGAAGCCAAAGTGTT
>JABJCS010000304.1 GCA_018665505.1 Alphaproteobacteria bacterium | reverse complement strand
GGTGTTCCAAAGGCCCATTTCGGCCTATTCTTAAAGGAGTGCGAGTGGCGTTTTAACAACAGTGACCCATCAGCCCAATTATCGCAGCTAAGGCAATGGGTTAGAACAAATATGGGCTAGTTATCTGGGACAGCCCCAATTTTTATTGTAACGGATGGCTGAGAATCAGCACTGAGTACTTCATTTCCGGCTTGTTTGACGTAATCTCGATGTTTCAGTCAGAACGATGCCTTTTCGTTAAATCCCGCGTTTTGGGGCAAAAGTGCTCGACTCGGCACGATTTGAGCGCCGTATTCATGTAATCCTTGCATGAAAGCGCGATCAATATCGAATTGAAGAAAGGATTCTTGCATGACGAATGTCGGATTTGTTGGGGTCGGTCTCATGGGGCACGGCATGGCCGCCAATTTAATGGCGAAGGGGCATGACCTTACGGTTATCGGTCATCGCAACCGCGCACCGGTTGAGGATTTGGTCACCAAAGGCGCCAGCGAAGTAGAAAGCTACGAAGCCTTGGCGCATGCGGGCGATGTTATATTCCTGTGCCTCAGCGATTCCGATGTGGTGGAGAGCGTGATCGGCGACCTGAAGCCTCATTTGCGCGCCGGGCAATGCATTGTCGACGCGACGACGTCCAATCCGGTCTCAACCCAGCGCCTTTGCGAGGAGCTGCGTGAATTGGGTGTCGCCTTGGTCGATGCGCCCATTACGGCCAATCCAGCGGCGGCGGAACTCGGCAAATTGACGAGCCTCGTTGGTGCTTCGGATGAAGTATTTCGCGAGGTGGAGCCGTTGATCGCGTCTTATAGCACGACGGTGATCCATTTCGGACCGACCGGCATGGGGCATACGGCGAAACTGATGAATAACTTCGTCACCCAATCCACCGGCCAATTACTGGCGTTGTCTTATAGCGTGGCGCGCCAAGCCGGGGTCGATTGGAAGAAGCTACACCAAGCCATGTCGGGTGGTGCGGCGAAGTCGGGGACGTTCGAGAAGATGGTCACTCCGGCCATTGAAGGGGATTTCAGGGGGCATGAATTCTCACTCGCCAATTCCTGGAAGGATATTCGCTACTTCGCCGCGTTCGCGGAGAGTCTCGGGCGGGAATCCGTGCTGGTCGACGGCGTGGAGCAATCGCTCAAACGCATCAACGACGCCGGTTTCGGGGACAGGTTTGTCAGCGAGCTGCTTGATCCGGAGGTGGATGCGAAACTGCGCGACTAAGTTCGACGTTCCTCAAAGATAAAGCCCATAAAATTCATCAGCAATTGTGCGGCGAGCATGGAGGTGATGCCGCTGGGATCGTAGTCGGGCGCTACCTCGACCAGATCAACGCCGACAATCTCGCCTTTTTTGACGAGCTGTTGCAAGATTTCGAGAACTTCGTAATACAAAAACCCGCCATGGCTTGGCGTGCCAGTGCCGGGTGCGATGGAGGGGTCGAACCCATCGATATCGATCGTGACGTAATAGCGACCGATATCCGGAATCTCGTCGACGATGCCTTGCGTTCCGATGCGGCGCACGTCTCGGACCGAGAAGATCTTCGATCCTGCCGCCCGAGCCGCCTCGTAATCCTCGCGGTTCGAGGAGGAGACGTTGCGGATACCCATTTGCGTCATACCAGTCACCCAGGGTTTCTCCGACGAGCGTCGCAGTGGATTGCCGTGGCCGCGCGAGACACCGTGGCGTTGGTCGACGAAATCGAGGTGGGCGTCGAAATGTACGATGTGCAGGGGCTCTTGCTCGGAATAAGCGGCCATTGACGGATCGTGGATGGAGTGATCTCCGCCAAGGATGATCGGCGTGGCACCGGTCGCGAGGATTTGCCGCACCGCTTGTTCCGTGTTGGCGTGGCTTTGTTCCATGTCGGTGTGCACGATATCCACATCCCCGACATCGACGATCGTCACTTCCGAGGATGGTAAATAATTGATGTCGTCCTCGAAATCATAGGCGCCGCTGTGGCCGAAGGAGAACAGCGTCGAGGCTTCTCGAATGCCACGCGGCCCGAACCGAGCGCCGGGGCGATATTGCGTGCCCATGTCGTTCGGTACGCCCAGCACGGCGAAATCTGCCTCGAAATCGGCGAGGTTGGGGCCAATCGGTGCCTTGGCGAAGGTACAGTGACCGACGAACGGCAGGTTAAGACGCCCTGACTCGTAGCCGTGCTTTGCCATGGATTGGGTGCTCCCGTCGCGATATGTAATAAATCGATGACAGGCACTTAATTGGAGAAATAGGCGGCTGTCACCGATTTATTCATATGCTTGAGGCCGGGCGCTCCTTTGCAAGATATCCTCACCATAGCCGATCACATGGCCGTCGCGGTCTTCGCTATCACCGGCGCGTTGATGGCCAGCCGAAAACAGATGGATATTTTCGGCTTCGTCATGCTGGGCACAGTCACCGGGGTCGGCGGCGGGTCATTGCGGGATCTGTTGTTGGGCGTTCCAGTCTTCTGGGTGTCGGCACCGAGTTATGTGGTCACCTGCGTTACGGCGGCAGCGCTCACATACTTTCTCGCCCATTTGGTACAATCCCGCTACCGGGTCATTCTATGGCTCGATGCGGTTGGCTTGGCGTTGTTTGCTGTCCTTGGTGCGCAGAAGGCTCTGACGGTTGAGGCAGTGCCGATCATAGCGGTGGTCATGGGGGTCATGTCTTCGACCTTCGGCGGGATCATCCGCGATGTGGTCAGTGGCGAAGTCCCGTTACTCTTGCGGCGGGAGATCTACGTGACGGCAGCGCTAGCGGGCTCCGTCGTCTTCGTCGCCATGGTAGCGGGATTTGGCCTGGATATTCGGATTGCCGGGGCGAGCGGATTCATCTGTTGCTTTGCAGTGCGCGGGTTTGCGCTGCAGTTCGGCTGGTCACTGCCGACATATAAGAGCCAGCCCGGGCGCACCCAAGAGGAGCTCGAGGAGCTCGGTGTTCTTTCGAAAGAGGACGAGAGCTAAGCCCGTAAGATTATTTATTAAGCCCGTCGAAGAAGTGCCTGATGAGGATTCTTAGATCATCTTCCGCCACGGCGTCGGCGGCATTCTCGGGCGACATCCATTCGCGCTGCCGGGTGTGTTCTTCCGGCCAGGACTCGAGAACATCGGTCACATTCATTGCGAAGACTTCCACCTGGTAAGTCCGGGTGTTTTCGTCGTTTTCCTTGCGATAGCGATAATAGCCAATTCGGTTCGGCGAGAGCCGGCCGCCTACGCCGGCTTCCTCGAAAGCTTCCTTTTCCGCGGATTGCCGGGCCGATAGGTCCCCTTCGATATGGCCTTTCGGAAAGACCCATCGCCCTGAGCCCAAAGAGGTGACCATTAATACCTCTGTACTCTTCCACCGTCGCCGATACGGAATGACCGCCGATTGAGGGATATGTCCGCGTTTATCGGGCATTCGCTACCGTCATATACGAACACCAGTGTCATTGCCGCGCAGACGGGAATCCAGCGTCTTTGCAATACCGTTCTGGGTTCCCACCTGCGCGGGAATGAGGGCTAGGATAGAGGCGAACGGTGACATCAATTTAGTTAGATTAGCTCGCCATCTTCCGCCGTTCGGTGAAGATCTTTGCGTGTGGCAAGACCTCGTCGATGAGGCGGCGCGATTGGGCCATCATCTCTTCGTCGCCCTCGCCCATCGGGCGTAGAATGAATTTCGAGATGCCGTGTGGCACGTAACTCCAGATCATTTCCAGGATATCTTCCGCGTCGCCGACGGCCATACCGGTCTTCGGGTCGCGGCCCGTTCGCTTCTCGAAAGCGGCGGCGGTCTCCTGCACGATGGGATCGTCCCAAGTGCCGAAATGAACACCGAACCCCATACCCATGTGATCAGGGTCCATATGTTTTCCCTGCTCTTTGGCATATTGCAGAATGTCAGCGACAACTTTGCCGGCTTCCTCAGGTGTCTGGAAGGAGGCCTGCCAACCGGTGCCGTAGTCGACGGTTCGTTCGACGGCGGCGCGCGCACTGCCGCCGATCCAGCAAGGTAGGGGAGTCTGCTTGGGGCGCGGTGAAATTGTTGCCTCTGTGTATTGGAAATGCTTGCCCTCGAACGTGACTTTCTCTTCCGACCACAACCTCGTCATGATCTCCAGGGCTTCGTTCATGCGTTGGCCTCTGGCCTTGGTGTCGCGGCCGCTGGCGATCCAGTCGCGCGACCGATTACTGCCCAGGCCAAAGGCAGGCAACAGACGACCGTTGGAGAGATAATCGATTGTGGCGCATTCCTTTGCGGTAATCAGCGGATCGCGAATTCCCAGCGACGCGACGTTCATGCCGAACTTTATCTTCTTGGTCGCTCCCGCCAAGGCGGCCATCGAGGTCATGCATTCGAGGAAAGGTTCGCGTGAGACTAATCGATCCGTTTGCCAGATTGAATCGACACCCTCGTCGTCGCACATATGCACCCAGTCCCAATAGCCTTCAGCGGATGAGAATGTGTAATTAGAGAGTCCGAGTCCGATACCTACTGTCATGACAATCTCCAATGTCGGGCGTTGGCGTGCGTGCCAACGGATGTGAATCTTATTCGGCGGCGCTCGGCACGTCGAGACCGGGTCGCACCAGAGTATCGCGGCC
>JABJCS010000303.1 GCA_018665505.1 Alphaproteobacteria bacterium | reverse complement strand
TCTCATAGGACGAAAAGACATGGCCAAAGTCGAAATTTACACCAGCCCGCTTTGTGGGTTTTGCCACACCGCGAAACGCCTGTTGGACCACAAGGGAATTGAATTCGAGGAATTCGACGTGATGTTCAAACCGTCACTGAAGAAGGAAATGATGGCGCGCGCCGAGGGACGGCAAACGGTGCCGCAAATCTTTATCGATGATACCGGGATAGGCGGCTGTGACGAATTGCATGCGCTCGAGGCATCTGGAAAATTGGATGCGATGCTGAGCATCGGGCAATGAGCGATAAGCTGACGGTCGGATGCGTCCAGCTGACTTCGACCACGGATATCGCTGAGAACATTAAAATTTCCAGCGACCTGATCCGCGAGGCGCATGGCCAAGGCGCGCAATTGATCGGCCTGCCCGAGGTTGTCAATTTGGTGCAGCGAAGCCGCAAGAAATCTGCTGAGGTCGTGCGGACAGAAGACGAGGAAACCTCGCTAAAGGCTTATCGCGCGTTGGCGGCGGAATTGGGTATCTGGCTGCACACGGGCTCCCTGGTGATCAAATTGCTGGACGATGAGCGCAACGTGAACCGCTCCTTCTTGATTGACGATAAGGGCACGATCGCCGCGACCTACGATAAGATTCATATGTTCGATGTTGACCTTGAGAACGGCGTCAGTTTCCGGGAATCGAAAGGCTTCCGGCCGGGTGACCGGGCCGTGGTCGCCGAGACGCCGTGGTGCGGTATCGGCATGACAGTCTGCTATGACGTGCGTTTTGCCTATCTGTATCGAGCCTTGGCGAAAGCGGGGGCGAGCATTCTGATGGTCCCGGCGGCCTTCACCCGCCAAACCGGGCGCGCTCATTGGCATATACTGTTGCAAGCCCGTGCGATCGAGACTGGCTGTTTCGTCGTCGCCCCGGCGCAATGCGGCGATCACGAAGACGGCCGCGAAACCTATGGTCATTCGCTGATCATTGCACCTTGGGGCGAAATCATCGCGGATGGTGGCGAAGAGCCCGGTGTGGTCACGGCCGAACTCGATTTTGCGTTGATCGACAAAGCACGGGGCATGGTGCCCGCCCTGTCGCACGACCGGGATTTCGCACCCGCCGCACCAATTGGCCTTCGCCAAGCGGGCGAGTAACGCTTGATTACTGTTTGATTGCGGCCAATCGTTGGACCACCGCGTCCGACGGTTCGGTGCGCAACCCGTGTTCGTAACCAATGATACGGAAGGCGGGTTTGACGGCCGCTGCCAGCTCACCGGGCTTGAGCAGGAAATCCGGATTACGGGGGCGACCGAACGATTCGTTGCCGAGCCCGAAAGTCTCGTAGATCAGCAAGCCACCAGGGGTCACGGCGGCGCAAATGTCATCCAGAATATCGCGCCAAAGATAATTAGTGACCACCACGCAATCGAACGTGCGACCCTTGAGCGGGAATGGCCCTCCGGTCTCGAGGTCGGCTTCGATGATTTCAACATTGGATAGGTTCGCGAGGGCGGACACGTCGCGGTCGAGAAAGGTGACGATGAGGCCGCGCGCGCGTAGCCATCGTCCGTTGCGCCCGCCACCACAGGCCAAGTCGAGCGCGGTGTCTCCCGCCGATGTCAGCGTCGCGAAACGCTGAACCCAGGGCGACGGCATGGTTTGTCGGTGTTTGTTCATATTACTCGCTGTATTAAACGGCCTTGCAGCTTTGTTGTTCTATCGCCATTTATATTTGAGGTTCATGACAACAACAGCGTTGAATCGGAATTGCGATGATTTCATTCAACATACGGTGCGAGAACGAACACGTCTTCGAGGCGTGGTTCAACAACAGCACCGCTTATGAAGAACAGTCCGCGTCGGGGGAAGTCGCGTGCCCGGTTTGCGGCAATTCGACGGTGGAGAAAGCGCCGATGGCGCCGCGCGTGAACATGGGCACGTCGCGGCCATCGGCGACGAACGTCCCACCGGTCGCGGCGATCCGCGAGATGATCTCGGAAATCCACCGCCACGTCAGCGAGAACACTGAAGATGTGGGCGAGAACTTTGCCGAGGAGGCACGCCGCATCCATTACGGCGAGACGGAAGAACGCGGCATTCGCGGCGAAGCCTCGGACGACGAGGTGCAGGAATTGCAGGAAGAGGATATCGAGGTCTACCGCTTACCGAACCTGCCCCGCTCGGACGCTTGATTCTCGTTATTGGGGCCGCACCGCGCAGCCCATGTAATTGACGGAAATATCCCGCTCTTCAACTCGCCAGCTGCCATGCAGCGGATCGAACGCCAATCCAGCGAAGGACGTGTCCGACAGGCCGCCGCGCCGTAACGCGTGCGCCATTTCCGAGGGGCGCACGAATTTGCGCCAATCGTGGGTTCCGCGTGGCAGCCACCGCATAACATATTCGGCGCCGACAATGGCGAAGGCGAACGACTTCATCGTGCGGTTGAGGGTGGCGACGAACATCAGGCCGCCGGGGGCGACCAAGGCGCAGCTGGCGTCGAGGAAACTGTCGACATCGGCGACATGCTCGACGACCTCCATATTGAGGACGGCGTCATATTGCTCGCCGGCCGCAGCTGCGGTCTCAACCGTCGTGTATCGATAATCTATGTCCAATCCCATCCGCTCGGCATGGGTTCGAGCCACCATTACGTTGCGCTCCGATGCGTCGAGCCCTGTCACATTGGCACCAAGCCGCGCCATCGGCTCGGTCAACAAGCCGCCGCCGCAGCCGACATCGGCCAGACGCAGATCCTTGAGTGGTTTTGGTTCCTGGGTGGCTCGGCCAAAATGGTCACAAATGCGATCACGGATATAACCGAGGCGCGCCGGATTTAGTTTGTGGAGCGGCTGGAAACTGCCCTCCGGATCCCACCATTCGTCGGCTAAGGCGCTGAATTTCTCGACTTCGTCGGCGTCAACACTGGCATTCAACGGTCGCGCCGTTTGCTTTTCCATCATTGGATAGAACTTCCAAATCTTGCACCTGCAGAAGGTTGCGAGTATGGATACGCCGCCTTCGGAAGGCAACCGGCGCATTGGCGTCAAAAAAGCGATATAGGGTCCATTCAATGGCGAGAGTGGTACAAAAATTTGGCGGCACCTCGGTGGCTGATGTGGAGCGCATCCGCAATGCCGCGCTGAAGGTGAAAGCAGAGGTCGATGCCGGCAATGAAGTCGCTGTCGTTGTCTCGGCGATGGCGGGTGTTACGAACCAGCTTGTCGAGTATGTGAGCTCGATGAGTTCGATGCACGATGCCCGCGAATACGACGTCGTGGTGTCTGCAGGTGAGCAGATCACCACGGGTCTGATGGCCTTGGCGTTGCAGGAAATGGGCGTGACCGCGCGCTCCTGGCTCGGCTGGCAATTGCCGATCCGAACTGACGACGCCCATAGCCGGGCACGGATCATGGAGATCGAGACGGACGCGGTCGAGGAGCGGCTTCGCGACGGCCAGGTTGCAGTGATGCCGGGGTTTCAGGGCCTGTCCGGCAATGACCGGGTAACGACGCTCGGGCGCGGTGGTTCCGATACGAGCGCGGTGGCGCTGGCTGCGGCGCTTAATGCGGACCGCTGCGATATTTATACGGATGTCGACGGCGTCTATACCTGCGATCCGCGGATCGTGGTCAAAGCGCAGAAACTCGACAAGATAACTTACGAAGAAATGCTCGAGATGGCCTCTCAGGGTGCCAAGGTCCTACAGACCCGGTCCGTTGAGATGGCAATGAACCACGGTGTGCGCCTCTATGTCCGCTCGACTTTCGCGGATGGAGAGGGGACGCTGGTTTGTGATGAGGATGAGATTTTGGAACATCAAGTCGTCAGCGGAATAGCCTATAGCCGGGACGAAGCGAAAATCACGCTGGTTCAGGTGCCTGATCGCCCGGGCGTTGCCGCCGGTATTTTCGGTCCGCTTGCGGATGAGAACGTCAATGTGGACATGATCGTCCAAAGCACCGCCGCCGACGGTGCACTTACCGACATTACCTTTACCGTCGCCAAGATAGATTTCGACCGCGCGACGAAGTTGCTTGGCGAGCTGCAAAAGGAAATCGGATTCGCCTCCGTGATCGCCGATTCCGATGTGGTGAAAGTGTCGGTAATTGGTGTCGGGATGCGCAGTCACGCGGGTGTCGCGCAATTGATGTTCAAGACACTGTCGGAGAAAGGGATCAACGTACAGGTCATCTCAACTTCCGAGATTAAGATCAGCGTCTTGATTGCCGAAGAGTATGCCGAATTGGCGCTTCGCGCCCTCCACACTGCTTATGGTTTGGATACTGATTAGTTTAGGGAAGCTTTCCGATCCGGGCGGGATCGGTTCGCACAGGGATTATGACGGACGAGAGAAGCTGGATTGGCTCGCGGCGGTTGCTCC
>JABJCS010000302.1 GCA_018665505.1 Alphaproteobacteria bacterium | reverse complement strand
CACATAAACTGGCAGCTGTCCGGGCCGTCGTGCCAGCAACAAAATGTTCGATCAGACGATCCTGCCTGTATCTGCTCAGACGGCTCTTGCGCATGGATACCATGATAACCTCTAATCTCGGTTATCTGGGACAGCCCCATTCGGTTTTTACATACAAGAATAAGCCAGTGAAAGTCATGATCGTCGGTGATGAGCTCGGCGTGCGTTACGTGGTCGAGGGCAGCGTGCGGCGCGCGTCGGACAGGATCCGAATTAATGTGCAATTGGTGGAGGCGGAGACCGGTGAGCAATTGTGGGCGGAACGGTTCGACCGCCCCGTTCAAGATGTCTTTGCGGTTCAAGATGAAGTCGTCGGGCGCATCGTCACGGCGCTGGCGATCGAATTGTCGGAACGGGAGAAACAATCAGTCACTGATAGCCGAGGTACGAAGAACTTGGCGGCCTATGAAGAATTTCTGAAAGGCCGGGAGGAGCGCTCAAAGTTTACTTTCGAGGGGTCGATGGCTGCTCGAGCGCATTTCACGAAAGCGGTCGAACTTGATCCGGAATTTGCGCGGGCGCATTCGGAACTCGCGAACCTGTATTACGAGGCCTGGCGCATTTGGAATGAAGATCGCGATGAAAGCTTGTCCATGGCGACCGATGTCGCGGGGCGGGCTATCGCGCTTAATCCGACCCTACCCCGCCCGCACTTGTTACTGGCGGAAATTCTGCAGTTCCAAGGACGGTCCGATGATGCTCGAAAACAGGCGGAAAAAGCTTTCACTATTGGACTGTCGGACGCCGACGCACTGGCTAGCTTCGGTGGATTCCTGCGTCTCGATGGTCGCCCGAAAGAGGCTATTAAAGTGCTGCAACGGGCAATCCGTCTCGATCCGCTGCACCCGCCCTGGTATCTCGGTTGGTTGGGGCATGCTTTTTTCCTCGATGGGCAATACGACCGCGCCATAGCGACCCTGCGCCTTGGGGTACGTGGCAATCCCGACTACATCGTCTTCCATCTCTATCTCGCCGCCAGCTATGCGGAGACTGGACGCATGAAGGAGGCGCGCGCCGCCACCGCGCGAGTCGTAGAGATAAATCCGAATTTCACTCTGTCCGCCTATAGCGCATACTTACCACATCGCGCGCAGGCGGATCGGGAAAAGGATCTCACCGCGATGCGTAAGGCAGGATTGCCGGATTAACGGATGACGCCAACCGAGTTGGAACGAAAATTAACGGCCATCTTCTATGCTGATGTTGCCGGGTATAGCCGGTTAACCGGACAAGATGAAGCCGGGACCCACCGCATCCTCAGCGGTTATCTCGATCTTATTACCGATGAAATCGAGAACCATGGCGGGCGCGTTGTACATTTCGCGGGCGATGCTGTCTTGGCGGACTTCGGCAGTATTTTGGCGGCGTTCGAGACGGCGGTCGCCATCCAGCGGGAATTGCGGGATCGCAACCGGGAATTCACGGACGAGAGCCGCCTGGAGTTCCGCATCGGTCTCAACCTCGGCGAGGTCATTGTCGACCGTAACGATATTTACGGAGACGGGGTCAATGTCGCGGCACGGCTGGAAAGTCTGGCTGACCCGGGTGGCATTTGCGTCTCAGAGCGCGTCTTCGAACAGATCGAAGGCTCCGTCGATGCCGGTTTTGACGATATGGGTGCGCAGCCGGTGAAGAATATCGCTCGGCCGATCCGCTGTTATCGGGTTTTGCTCGACGGCGCTACAGCGCCATCGCGGCCGGGCCTGCGGGCGTGGAGAACACCAAAAAAAATGGCCGCGGCTGTTATGGCGGTAGTTATCTTCACGGGTCTCGTCTGGTGGGAATCTCGTCCTCAAATGGAGCCGGCCTCCGCCGATAGGATGGCGTTGCCTTTGCCCGACAAGCCGTCGATTGCGGTTTTGCCGTTCGTGAACTTGGGCGGCGGGACGAAAGACGACTATTTCGTCGACGGTATGACGGATGATTTGATCACCGATCTCTCGAAGGTATCCGGGCTGTTCGTCATCGCTCGGAACTCGGTCTTTACCTATAAGGGCCGAGCGGTGAAAGTGCAGAAAGTCGCCGAAGATGTGGGGGTGCGCTATGTCCTCGAGGGCAGCGTGCGCAAGGCGGCGGGGCAGGTCCGGATCAACGCGCAGCTGATCGACGCATTGAGCGGAACTCACGTCTGGGCCGAGCGTTTCGACCGACCGCTCGACGATATATTCATGCTGCAGGACGAGGTGATCGGTGAGATTGTCCGGGCACTCGCCATCGAGCTGTCGCCCGGCGAACGCGCCTCGACGGTCGCGGCGGAAGCTCCCCCGAACATGGAAGCTTATGAGTTCTTGTTGCACGGATTAGAGCTACGCTCGCGGTTCAATTGGCAGGACTTTCTTGAAGCGCGCAAAATGTTTCGAAAGGCTCTGGAGCATGACGAAGACTACGCGCGCGCCGGAACCGAACTTGGAAACCATCATTACGAAGCGTGGTGAATTTTGGGTGAGAACAGAGACGAGAATTTGCGACAAACCATCGCCTTTGCTGAGCGTGCTGTTGAACTCAATCCACGATTGGCGCGCCCGTATGTGTTATTGGCCGTTTCTCGGTGAACATGAGGTGGCAGAGCGCGATGCGCGCCGGGCTCTCGATCTTGGACCGACCGAAGCGACTTCTCTTGCGGGATAGCCGGATTATCTCCGGTTATCCGGCAATCCCAAGCAATCGATCGAGCTGATGCGCCAGGCGATGCGGTGTGATCCATATTTTCCGGCCTTCTGTCTCACGTGGCTGGGCCATGCCTATTTCATGGTCGGGCAATACGATGAAGCGACGGTGGCGTTGCGACGTGGGATCGAGCGAGACACCACCTATGTGCCGTTCCATCTGTTTCTGGCCGCGCTAAGCCGCGAACGGAAAGGTGGCCGACGCGAAGCGGGCTGCCGCTAAAGTCATTGAACTCGTGCCCGGATTTACGCTTTCTGGATATGCCGGGTT
>JABJCS010000301.1 GCA_018665505.1 Alphaproteobacteria bacterium | reverse complement strand
GGTGTGCGGCGCTGCGTCCACAAGATCACCGTCAAAGGGGACATCCTTTTTTAATGGAGCTCCAACCCGAGAGCCACGGCCTGTGGGCAGCGACCGCACCACCACCGCCCGAGACATCGGCACTGGCGGAAGCAATAGAAACCGATGTCGCCATCGTGGGCGGGGGCTTCACGGGGCTTTCCGCGGCACTGCACTTGGCGGAAGCGGGGATATCGGCGACCGTCGTGGAGGCCAACGAGTTCGGCTTCGGCGGATCCGGACGCAACGCAGGCCTGGTCAATGCCGGTCTTTGGGTGCCGCTCCCCGATATGATCAAGATGCTAGGCCCCGAGGCCGGTGAAAGGATGATCGAAGACTTAGGTAACGCACCTTCGGTCGTTTTCGATTTGATCGAAAAATTTGGTATTTTGTGCGAGCCCGAGCGCGCCGGCACTTTGCACATGGCACATTCGGCAAAAGGATATGCGGACCTTAGCGCTAGATGCGAGGAATGGAGCAAACGCTTTGCACCGGTCGAAATGTTCGACCGCGAGACCACGATCTCCAAGACCGGCACCAGAGCTTACCACGGCGCAATGCTCGACCGACGGGCAGGCACGATCCAACCACTGGCTTATGTTCGCGGGCTCGCCCATGCAGCGCTCAATGCGGGCGCACGCCTTTACACGCAATCGCCCGCGCAATCGATCTCCCAAGGAAACGACCGCTGGACGATAAAGACACCCAAGGGAACGCTCTCAGCGGAACGATTGTTTATCGCCACTGGTGGATATGGCGAAGGTGCCGACCAGGCCCGACATCCGACCGTGCCGTATTTTTATTTCCAATGCGCAACAAGGCCTTTAAGCCATAATGTTTTGGCCGAAATCTTGCCCGAAAAACACGGCACCTGGGACACGCATCCGGTGCTCAGGTCGTTCCGCCTCGATGCGGCCGGCAGGCTTATCTTCGGCAGTATCGGCAAACTGGATAGCGGCGGCGGACTTCATAAGGATTGGGCCGTCCGCGGATTGCGTACGATTTACCCGCAAATCTCGGAAGATGCGTGGGAAGAAGCCTGGTACGGACGGATCGCCATGACCCAAGACCATCTGCCGCGTCTCATCGAAGTGGGCCGCAACGGATTGGCAATTTACGGCTATAACGGCCGTGGCATTGGCCCCGGCACCGTCTTCGGCCGCGCTATCGCCAAATATTTCGAAACCGGCGAGAAGGAGGCACTCCCCTTCCCGCTCACGCCGAACCCGAGTGAGCCATTTGCCGGCCTACGCGGTTTGGCAATCGAAGCCGGTGCGCGGGCTTTCCACTTCATCGACGGCAGAATTTAGCCTTACCAATCCTGCGTATCGTATGTGAACTTGAACCCGCCTTCTTGCGGTTTAAACCCGCCACACGATGGCAACGGGAAGTGCATCATGCAAACCAGCGTGTCCGTCTCCGCATAGGTGTCCATGAATTTGCGGCGGGTGTCGCTCGCGAGGGGGGGATCGAAATCGGGCCGCGCGCGCCATTCCGGATGCAGACATTGCACGGGGCAATGCATGAGATCTCCACCCACAACAGCGCCGGCCCCCTTCGATTGGAACCTCACCGCGAAGTGGTCGGGGGTGTGACCCGGCGTGGGCTCAAGCCAGACTTCGTCATCAAGCGCGTAGTCGCTGGTGATCAATTTGGCCTGACCGGATTCGACCACCGGCAACACGCTGTCAATCAGCGATAGCGAGGCCGCCGGGTCTTCCTGTGCCTTAAAAATATCCAATTCCTTCTTTGACATCAGATATTTAGCGTTCGGAAATGTCGGAACCCACCGACCATCGACAAGCTTGGTGTTCCAGCCTACATGGTCGTGGTGCAGATGGGTGCACATGACATAGTCGATATCTTCTGGCTTCAGCCCGACGGCGGCGAGGCTCTGCATATAGGTGTCATCGGTCTTCAGATGCCAGCCTTCGCGGTTGGGCCGGTTTTTGTCATTGCCGACACAGGTATCGACCAAAATGTTGTGATGTGAGGTACGAACCACGTAGCTCTGCACCGGCAGGACGATCTCCGTTCCTTCGGGATTGAGGGCTTTCTCTGCGATCAACCAATCTTTGTGGGGCGCCCAATCCGCGTCAGTCGTGTCGGGGAAAAAATCGCCCGTTGGTACGCGCAAAAACAGCTCGTGTACCCGTGAAATTTGCAAATCGCCAACCATCCGATTTTTCATCTAATGTCCTCCCTCTGGTCCCACACCTCCGCTAGGATGCGAGAAGCGTGCGAACGCCATTCGTTTGAATAAAGCATATGCGGATCATGACACGTAACAATCCTTGCCAGGTTATCCTCGTCCCCGGAGCCGATTCCCTCACGTTCGAGGAAGACCGGGCCGAAGCCGTCCGTCGCGACATACCAGTGCGCGAATTGACTTTGCCGCCCTTTTCCGGCCATCCCATCGACGACCGCCAGGCGCATTTCAACGCGGTCGCAGATATTGTCGCCCAGGCCGTCGACGATATACGCGCCGCCGAACCGGATGCGAGGATCGCTGCTATCGGGCGCAATAATGGCGGCGGGCAACTAGCCTGGGCTGCCACGCGCGGATTGACCCTCAACGCGATCGTCCTGGTCGGTGCAATCCCGGAAATCAGCCGTTATCGGCGCGAAAGCAGCGCACCTTCGGCTCGAAAATTCAGAGCTTCCCTCAAGAGCGAAAGCGCATACCCCCGGATTGATGGTATGAGGCCGCTGGATATTGTTGCATCTTCCGAACAATGGCTAAAAACCCCTTGTTTATCACAATTTGGACGTAGCGACCCCTATATCGATGAGACAGCGTCGGAAGCAGCGGAGGCTCTCGCAAAACGGTTTCGTGTGGAGTGGTTGGACGATGACCACGCGATGGTTTCCCCAACCGCTTTAGCGCAGCGCTGGGACTTCATCGAATCCATGGTAAACTCGGCCTGATTTTTATTACGAATTCGTAATATTATCATACATACATCGTAGATCCTTGTTCGGGCGTCAAGGGACTGACAGGGTACATGCCGCAGCATGAGACACCCTTCCAAATGAGCCCCCCGCAAAACACCCCGCAATTCCGCCAAAATCTGGCGCGCGGCATCATGTTCATGTGCCTGGCGATCCTCATCATGCCAGTGATGAATGCCATGGCGAAGTCATTGACCGTGGAATACCCACTGGCAATGGTCGTTTGGGCGCGGTTCACCGGACATTTCGTTGCCATGACCGCGGTCTTTTGGCCGGGCCGGGGTTGGCGTCTGTTCAAAAGCGCCAAACCATCGATACAGTTCGCGCGCTCGGCCATAATGTTTGCCTCGAACGGATGTTATATCGCCGCACTCTCGACGGTTGCCCTGGCCACAGCCTCCGCCATCATGTTTACCGCACCGCTGATGGTGACAGCGCTCTCCGCGCCATTCCTCGGTGAGAAGGTCGGTATTCGCCGTTGGAGCGCGGTCTTCGTCGGGTTCGCGGGGGCCCTTGTCATTATCCGTCCCGGCATGGATTCACCGACGTTCGATGCCAGCGGATGGGGCGTCACTTTGCTGGTCTTCTCCGCTGCTAGTTTTGCGATCTATCAGGTTCTGACACGCAAACTGTCGAACCGCGATTCCGCTGAGACCATGATCGTCTATACCGCCTTGATCGCCGCCGTAGTGATGAGCTGCGCCATGCCGTTCATCATCGTCGCCCCCATCGGTTGGCAGGATTGGGCCTTGTTCGTCTCCGTCGGAATTTTCGGCGGCGTCACTCAGTATTTTGTGGCCAAGGCATTGGAGCAGGCGCCCGCCTCAATCGTCTCACCTTATCTCTATGGGGAACTCTTGGTGGCGGCGATGGTCGGCTTTGCCGTCTTCGGTGAATTTCCCGATGCCTGGACTTGGGTCGGAGCCTCCATTATCGCCGCTAGCGGTATCTATATCGCCTATCGGGAAGTGGTCGTCGGCAAATCGAAACCACGATAGGCTTTTGACGTCACGCCGCCTCAGCCCCCCCCTTCACTCACGGGGTCGCCCGCAAGGCGCGAGTGGAACATGATACGCGGCTGGCTCATGTCCCAAGGACGGGATTGATGCATTAGGCAACGATTGTCCCACAAAACAACATCGCCCGGGGTCCAGCTGTGATGATAAATTCGGGGTGGCTGACAGGCGAAATCAAGAAGTTCGTCGAGCAGCCCCTCCGACTCCGTCTCCGAAAGTCCGGGAATGGCATGAGCGTGACGGCCAATGGTCAGGGTCTTGCGGCCGGTTTCGGGATGGGTCTTTACCAACGAGCGCAGCGGCGCCCCTTTTTGATCGAGGCCATAGCCGAAATATTCACTGTCTTCTTTATCCTTCGCCGTAAAGCCCGCCTTCAATTGGCTGTGTATGAGCGAATGATGGGCAGAGAGACCTTCGATCCGGCGGCGCATCTCCGGGGATAGCGCGTCGTAGGCGGCGCTCATATCGGCCCAACCAGTCTCCCCATCTTCGGACGGCACCACTTCGGCCCGGAAGACCGCACCCTTGGCCTGCACCGGCATATAAGTGCTGTCGTGGTGCCAACTCATATTGCCTTTGAGAATTTTCACCATGTCATCGTCGTCGCCAAGGCGCAGGCTGCCGTCTTCCTTCACATTGCTCAGCTCGACCAGATCGATTTCCAGTTTACCGAAGCGTTTAGCGAAACCGGTCTGTTTGACATTGTCGAGATGTTGGCCGGGGAAAATCAGCAGAGCGTATTTGAGCCATACCTCATACAGCGCCGCGAATGCATCCTCATTGATCGTCGCCAATTCGACGCCCTCAACCGTAGCACCAAAACTGGCGTCGAGCGGTGTCACCTGCATTGTCATTTGCTCTCTCCCGCGATCTTCACATCGTCACCGACATTCTTAGGAATTGTAATCCATATTCCAGGATTGTTCATCCCCTCCCAAGTACGGGGACTGCCTCCGAATACGAGGTCATGCCGTAAACAGGTGAATTATTCTAATCCATAGATGAGAAATCGTCGGTTGTGAGAAAATTCAATTAAGCGGATATACAGGGCAAGCAGCATCGGCTGCCATCAACGCTAAAAAGGAGCGAACATGATGGAAAATAAAATGAATTCTCAATCCAACGGAGCCAATCGGGCCGATACCGTTCTCCAGCGCACATGGCAGCGTTGGGAGGATAATACGGCCAAGAAAGGTAAGGCGATGGTCGCCCGTCATTATTTACCACTCGGCGGACGATAAGAGTACGACTGACTGAATGAAACGGCCACCGGGCAGCAAAATGCCCGGTGGCCGTTCGCATTTTCGCATCCCTCAAACGAGCTTAATGCGCCCGGCACCGGTAATCGAAACGCCCACGTGTCTATAGGGTCGGCCCCGTTCCGGCGATGGTGGTGCGGTGCAGCCGACGCTTCACTTTTTGATCTTCGAAAGCCGTGCCTCGATGCATCACGGCACGATTGTCCCAAAGCACCATATCGCCAGCATTCCATTTGTGCCGGTAGGTGAATTCCGCCCGTGTGCCGTGTTCGATCAAACTGTCAATCAAAGTGCGGCTTTCTTGGAAATCCCAACCTTCGATCTCCCGCGTGTGGGAGCCCACATAGATCGCCTTCCGCCCGGTCTCCGGATGAACTCGGATCAACGGGTGACGCACCGGCGGGATAGCGTCACGTTCCTCTTGCGTAAAGGCCTGCTCGTTAACGTCGCGACGTGACCAGTAGAAGTCATGGATCGCGATGAGCCCCCCGCAACGTTGCTTGGTTTCATCATCAAGCGTGTCATAAGCCGCCACCATATTGGCGAATTCGGTCTCGCCCCCCTCTTCCGGCACGATATAGGCGTGTAGCATCGACGCTGTGGCTGGGACCGTCTTGAACGAGCTATCCGAATGCCATTTTTGGTTTCCTCGGTTGATCGCCAACACTGGGTTCTCATCCATCATAATATTGTCGTTGGCATCCAGGTTCGTGGCCTCGAAAATTTCCGGCCGACCATCCATCTGCAGCGCAGCCATATTGATCAGCTCAAGTTCGCCAAGCTGTTTGCTGAACTCAATATGTTGGTCATCATCGACATCTTGCTCAGGAAAGACGGCGACAACATGGTCGAGCCACACTTTCCGGACCAATGCCATGGTCTCTTCCGGCAAAGGTTTCGACAGATCGAGCCCTCTAATTTCGGCGCCGATCTTCGGGGTCAGCGGTCGCACTTCGAATTCCATCGCGAACCTCTTATTCTGCTCTCATCCACGGGGATCATACCCCAACTTATTTGTTATGTTGACTGCTTGAATCAATATGGCCCGACGCTGGGGCCAATGCCATGATTGCTCCGCGCAAATATGATCCACGATAATGGGGAATTTCAGATGATCGGCACCCAACACGCAAAGACCATGGCGGCTTACAATAAATGGCAAAATACCAGCCTGTATTCGGCAGCGGAGACGCTGGACGATGCGGCCCGTCAATTAGACCGAGGCAGCTTTTTCAACTCGATCCACGACACACTCAATCATATCCTCTGGGGTGACCGCATGTGGATGAGCCGTTTCGCCGGGACACCGAAGCCGACGCAGCCGAATTTCGCGGGGTCGGTGCAGGAAGGCGGCGCTTGGGCCGACTTGACGGCGGCCCGCGCGGCCATGGATGCCGAGATCAACAACTGGG
>JABJCS010000300.1 GCA_018665505.1 Alphaproteobacteria bacterium | reverse complement strand
GTCGCGCGACATGGATTGGCCGACGCGGAAAGCCGTCCATCGGAACAATCTTGGCGGCGTCATGTTCCACGACGAATCGGTCGTCGACGAGTTATCGCTTCGTCTCCAAGACGAGAATACGTCGCGGACCCGCATCCGGGCCAAGGGCGTTCCTGAAAGCGATATTCTGCTCCGGGCACTTCCCGACTGTACCGCGCGATTTTACGGCATTTGGGGTGTCGAGGATGTTTACTCCCTCGGCGATGTGCCGGCACGGGAAGCGATCCTGCGGGATTACCTTCCAGATATCGATTTCCGGGTTCTGAAGGATGTCGGTCATTGGGTAATGTATGAGGCTCCTGACCAGGTAAACGGCATGCTGCTGGAAATGCTCGGCTGAGGCTCTAACGGCCGATCATTTCGGATATATGGCTATTCCGATTGGCGAGAAATGTCGCCAGCCGTTGGGGATACTCGTCGTCGACGGCTGCGATCACGGACGCGCGACCGGAGAGGGCGCGGCGCCACCCACCGACATTCGCGAACCGAGATAATAGATCGAGATCGCATGACGCCTCGAAAGTGTCGAAATATCGAAACACCGGCCCGAAGGCTGCATCGACCATGGAGAAATTTGCGCCGTCGAAATAGGGCGATGCGTCCAATTGTTGCTCGAACCACTCAAAACGAGCGGACAGTTTATCTTGCTTTTCACGGAATGCGCCCGAGTCAGCGGCGTTATAAAGTCCAGCGATATCGTTGAGAATGGTAGAGGCAAACTCGATCCAGGCGCGGTGATGTGCCTTTTGCAATGGGTCGTCTGGATGCAGAGAGCCGGGCGTGATCTCATCCAGATATTCGCAAATGACCGCTGATTCGAAAATCACCGCGCCGTCAATTTGCAGTAACGGTACCTTTCCCAACGGGGATATCTCGCGAAACCAATCAGGCTTGTCGGCAAGATCGATGTAACGGCGTTCATGGGGAATGGACTTTTCGTCGAGCACGATACGCGCGCGTTGGACGTAGGGGCAAAGGTTGTGACTGATCAAGGTGAGATTGGGCATAACGCATTCCTCTGTTGTGGGCCCCAATGCCTATCTCAAAGGTGCTTCTTTTGTGATTGCTGAATTGTGCAAACCCCGTTTGCGCATTTGCCACCACCGGCCGGGAATCGCATCATGGGGGATCATCAAGCAGAGGGCGGGCGATATGAATTTGAAGGATAGAATCGGCGTTGATTTGGGGCGCCGGGTGTCATTGGAAGAAGGCGTCGCTTGGGCGGCGGAGCGCGAGGTCAAATATATCGACGCGCAGCTTGATATTACGCCGAACGGTCTCACTACCTTCGATGCTGCAAGATGCGATGCCATTCGCGAAGCAGCGGCGGCGGCGGGTATCCATCTCGGCCTGCACACGCTCTCCGGCGTCAATATCGCCGAGTATTCACCCTTTCTGTCGGAAGCCGTTGACGACTATCTCAAAGCCTATATCGATGTCGCCGTGCGGCTGAAAGCGGAATGGGTCGTGGTGCATCCAGGGCATCATTTCGGCGATAAGGAAGAGCGCATGGAAGCGGCGGTCGACCATATCGCCAAGGCTTCGGCCTACGCGGAGGAAGTCGGCGCGACTCTGTTTCTGGAGAATATGAACTGGGAGCCGGATTTGGCCGAAGTCCACTATCTCGCTCATACAGTGGAAGAAGCCCAATACTATTTCGAACGGCTGACCTCGCCCAATTTAAAATGGTCTTTCACGGTCAATCACGCGCATCTCGTGCCCGATGGAATCGACGGATTTATCGATGGGCTGGACATGAGCCGCCTCGGGGAAGTGCGGATCGCGGACTGCACCGGCGATTACGAAATCCACATGAAGCCAGGTGAAGGCAATATTGATTTCGGGCATATGTTCGAACGTATCGAAGCCAGCGGTTTCAAAGGTCATTACATGAACGCGTTCGGCAGTCTGGAAGATATGAACGATGCGCGAGATTATCTGACGGAACGCGCTGTTATGGCCGGTGTAGATGCTCACTAACGGGCTCACGGACTCGGCTCGAGAATATAAGTAAACTTTAATTAACGTTAATGTGACTTCATGTGCGCGCCTCGTACGGATAGTCTTCGTCGCTATTGGTAGGAATGAGAGGAACGGTGGATGCGAAGATATTTCGGGATGATGGTCGGCGCGCTTGCAGCAGTGATGATGTTGGTCGGCAGTGCCGATGCGGCGACGTCGAAAAGAGTCAAGGTGACGGGTGAAATCATCGATACGTGGTGCTACATCACGGAAATCATGTATGCTCAGGGCTCGGCACATCATCGATGCGCGATCTGGTGCGCGGTCGGCGGGATCCCGGTCTCGATCGCGGGTAAGGATGGCAACACCTATATGGTCCTGAAAGTCGAAGGGGATTCCCAGAACGTTGCCAACCCATCGGTCCTCAAAATTCAAAGCCACGAAGTCAGCGTCGAAGGCGATCTCTACGAGCGCGACGGCGTGAAGTACTTGATCGTGACGCAAGTGCATGACGATAAAGGCGTCGTCAATTTGACCCACAAAGAACATGGGGTGCAGCCATGAATCGTCCTCTGAAACTGATCGCGACGGTGGGCGCAATTGCGGTGCTGTCCGCGTTTTCTTCATTGGCGCAAGCCGCCGATGAGTGGGGAATCGAAGGCGAAAAAGTAGTCCGGTACGACGCTAAGGTTGTCGATATCCTGTGCGAGCTAAGCGGCGATTGCCCGGCCAATTGCGGTGGCGGTAAACGCCAGTTGGGGCTGCTGAAAGACGATGGAACTTTGTGGCCGGTGGTTAAGAACAACGATCCGTTTGCGGGCGCGGTTGATGATTTGATCGAGTATTGCGGCAAGAAAATCACCGCTGACGGGCTCGAGATTCACAATGCCAAAATGAAGATCTTTCAATTACAATTCAAGCGCTTGGCACCGGACGGGAAATGGAGCCGGGCGAATTGGTTTACTCGCAATTGGTCGAAGCGAAATGGCGGCGAAGACGGCGGTGGTTGGATCTGGGAAGATAAAACGGTCCAGGCACTTATCGCCAAAGACGGCGTCCTGGGCGTGCCGGGAATGAAGCCGCCGAAAGAATGATTTTGCCGCGCCGGTGGGGAGCAGCGATTTTCGGGGCGCTGCTCCTAATATCCTCTCCCATTACGGCCTCTGCCACCGATTCTCCGTTCCCGTTCAAGATCGGTGGGCCGTTCAGTCTGGCGGACCACGACGGCAATAGTGTCACGGATGGAGATTTCCGAGGCCGGTTTATGCTGATCTATATCGGCTATACCTATTGCCCGGATATTTGCCCCACCAATCTGCAGGTCATGGGTACGGCATTGAGCGCGCTTGGGGCAAAGGACCCGAAAGCCGCGTTGCGGGTGACGCCAGTATTCGTCACCATCGACCCCGAGCGCGACACAAGTGAATTGTTAAAGGAATACGTTGCGAATTTTCATCCTAATATGGTCGGGTTGCGGGGTGATGCTTTGCAAACGAAGGCGATGGCGGATGCGTATCGAATGCATTTCCTCAAGGTCGTGCCGGAAGGGTCGGAACCCGAAGACTATCTGATGAACCACAGCTCCATCACGTTCCTGATGGGGCCCGAGGGCGAACTGGTCACATTGTTCCCGCATGACACAACGCCGGAGAAGATGGAGGCGGTGCTGGGGAAATATTTGTCGAATTCGGGCTCTTAACCGAATATCACCAGCAATACGATTCCGATGGCGACCAGAGCGATGCCGCAGAGTTCCTTCGGTGTGCTGCGTTCCTTGAAGAACCAGTATGAGACGGCCAAGGTGAAAATGAATTCCACCTGCGCCAGGGATTTGACGTAAGCGGCCTGTTCCAAAGTAAAGGCCGTCGCCCAACCGATTGTTCCCATCACGCTGGTGATTCCCACCAACAGACAGACTTTCCAATTTTGCCAAATGATCCGGTATTGCCCTGGATTCGTGACCGCAACGTAGAGGCACATGATCACGGTTTGCATGCTCAGCATGAAGATCATGGTGAGACCGGCGCGATACAGGAAATCTTCGACCCCTAAGATGAGGCTGGCTTTCTGCATCGTGAGCGACGCCATTGCGAAGAAGAGCCCGGCCGTGACGCCAATCCATGCCGCCTTGTCGAAGAATAGGCTTATCAACTGTCCCCCCTTCAATCCGGTCTTGGCAACGGTGATGAGAATGACACCGGCGACGCAGATCAGGATCGCCCCCCAGCCATAGAGGACGATGGTTTCTCCAAAGAAGAGAACGCCGAGAATAGCGGTTAGGATTGCTTCGGTTCTGGCATAGGCAGTACCAACCGCGAAATTTCGCAGCGAGAACAGATAGACGAGGAGGGCGGTCGCGATGATCTGCGACGCTCCGGCAACCGCCGTTAAAGCCCAGAAACTTCCGCTGATCTCGGGAAAGCTTTCGGTTGTGCGATTGTGCAGGAACCAGACGTAGAGAAGCCCGAACGGAAGCCCGAACAAAAACCGTACCATGGTCACGGAAATGGTCGTCAATTCCGATGTCAGATGCTTCTGCGCCGCCGAACGAATGTTTTGAACGAAAGCGGCGAAGATCGTGATCGGTATCCAAAGCCAGGGCAAGACGATCATCGGCGGAACCTCGGAATGCCATTCAGGACATTGAATGGGTAGATTGAGTTGAATACTGCTACAATTGGCAGTTCGGTCGTAATTTAGGAAATACCGCCGATCCACTGGTCTGGCAAAAGATAATCCTTCACAATTGCTGTGAGTTTAATTCACAAGAACGTGCGCCATGTCCCGTCTTCCGCGGCTCAACGCCTTGCGTACATTCGAGGTTGCCGCACGTCGGTTGAATTTCAGTCATGCCGCCGATGAATTGAACGTAACCCCGTCGGCGGTCAGTCACCAGATCAAGGATTTGGAAGCACATTTGGGTGTCGTGTTGTTCCATCGAATGCACCGAGGGCTATCGTTAACGGCGGCAGGCGAATTGATGTTGCCGGGGATTCGTTCTGGATTGGCCGCCTTCGAGCAAGCGGTGGACGGGCTTGAGACACGGTTTCGCTCGACCGCGCTGACGGTGTCGGTCCCGCCTTCAGTGGCGATGAAATGGCTGGTGCCACGCCTTGGCGCTTTCAAAGTGACGTATCCGGAGATCGATGTACGGCTCTCCTCCGATGTGGAATTGCCAAGCTTCCGGCGTGAGGATGTCGATATCGCAATCCATTATGGGTATGGCGATTATCCGGGCCTCGTGGCGGAGCGGTTAGCGTCCAACTTCGTGGCGCCGATGTGCAGTCCGCTACTGCTAAAGGGCCGCCAACCTTTAGAGGAACCATCGGACCTTCGCCATTTCACCTTGCTGCACGACACCGGCCCGTCTGAAGCGGACGATGCCAGCTATGATTGGGACCGCTGGTTGCACGATCACGGAGTGGAGGGCGTCGACGCGTCACTAGGTCTACGGTTTGGCGCGTCGGCGGATGTGCTCAATGCGGCCGTTGCCGGCGCAGGTGTCGCGATTGGTAAGACCGCACTTGCCATCGACGATCTTAAGGCGGGGCGGTTGGTTTGTTTGTTTGATTCTGTGGTGCCGGAAGAAATGGCTTACTACGCCGTCTATCAACCGGACGCCTTGGATCAATCGAAGGTCAGAACATTCAGGGATTGGCTGTTCCGCGAGTTCGCCGAAGATTGAACGGCGGGTCAGCCGTTGGGCCGGTCGCCGGGTAGTTCTTTCGGCTTGAGGATACGGAGCGCGATGGGGCCGATCATCATCACGACGGCAATATGACCGAAGGCGATACCCCAATTCAACACGGTTTCTCCGCCAAGTGTATCGAGTAGTATGCCGAGTGTCAGCGGTCCGACGAAACCGCCGCCATAACCCAGCATGGCGTGGATCGCGAGAGTGGCGCCGCGACGACCCGGCTCCGCACTGCCGACGGTCCCCGCGGTTAAAGACGATGAATCCGCATAGATGATCGCGTTGTAAATCAGACAGACCAGTGCCGCGACACCGTATCCGAGACCCGAGGTGAAGCCGATGGCGAGCGAAAATGCCATTGAAACGGTCATTATCATAAAAATCCAACGGCGTCGGCCGATCCGGATCGCGACTTCGTTGCCGACGATGCTGGTCGTTGTGCCGATAAGTTCCATCATCATGGCGATGACGGTTGGAATGAAGAAATTCGGCTCGTCTCCTTGCGCGGCGGTAAACACAAGGAAGGCGACGACCCAGGATCGCAGGGTGAACATTTCCCAGGTATGGACGCAGTAACCGATGGCATAGGCCATGACGGATTTGTTCTTAAAGACCGGCAGGAAATCGAACGGGTGGGTTTTATCTTCCCGTGGCGGTGGGGTGCGCGACGGCACGAATGCGATCATGATGATCAAGGCAAGAAAACTGCCCATGGCAGAGATGGTGAAGGCCGCGTGCCAGTCTAAGTGTTCAGCTGTCCATCCGGCGATGACGAAGGACAGCGACCCGCCCATGCCGATGCTGCCCGCATGAAAGGCGACGGCACGTGATTGCTTCGGTCCTTCGATTAAATCAGCGAGGGCCTTGAGGCCAACCATATAGGTGCCACCCCAACCGATTCCGGCCAAAATGCGGAAGAGCATGCCGCTCCAAAATCCGTCGGCAATATAGGCCATGCCGAGATGGGAGAGGCAGGTGAGCGAGACAAAACAGATATAAACCCGCCGAGGGTCCACTCGATCGGTGATCGGCAGAATGAACGGCACCGAGAGGGCGTAAGCCAGGAAGATAACGCCGGAAAGCCAACCGG
>JABJCS010000299.1 GCA_018665505.1 Alphaproteobacteria bacterium | reverse complement strand
TTCGTCTACATCCGCGACAATCCAAAGGGCGCGCATACGGAATATTGGCATCATTCGCACGGCTGCCGTCAGTGGCTGGTGGTAGAGCGGGATACGGTCACGCATGACGTATCGAGCGTGAAATTCGCGAAACCGTCTTCGAGCGGAGGCGTTTGAGATGGCTGGGCAAAAATTCCGTCACTCCAACGGCGGTGCCGTGGACAGGGAGCAATCCATACGCTTCACCTTCGATGGGCGATCTTACGAAGGTTATGCGGGAGACACCCTGGCCTCTGCCTTGATGGCGAATGGCGTTCGCCTGCTCGCTCGCAGCTTCAAGTTTCACCGACCGCGCGGCTTGTTCGCGACCGGACCGGAAGAGCCGAACGCATTGATCACAATGCGCCAGGGCGCACGTCGGGAGCCGAATGTACCGGCGACGATGGTGGAGATTTACGACGGGCTTGTGGCCGAAAGCCAAAATCGCTGGCCGTCGCTCGGCCTCGACGTGATGAGCGTCAACGATCTGTTGTCGTCGATCTTGGTAGCGGGTTTCTATTATAAGACCTTCATGTGGCCGGCATCATTCTGGGAGCCGGTCTACGAGCGTATTATTCGGCGTTCGGCGGGGATGGGCATCGCGCCCGATCAACCCGATCCCGACCGCTACGAACGCGCCCACGCTTTCTGCGATGTGTTGGTCGTCGGCTCCGGCCCCGCCGGTCTCGCGGCGGCGCGCGCGGCGGGTGAGAAGGGCAATCGTGTCTTGCTGGTGGAACAAATGGCGTGGCTCGGCGGCAGTGCCGCTAATACCGGCCAGGCGACGCCCGATGCCGATGCGCTGGCGGCAATGGACAACGTCACGGTGATGACCCGGACGACGGCCTTCGGTCAGTATGACGGCAATTCCTTCGCGTTGGTCGAGCGGGTGGCGGATCATCTGCCGGTGCCGCCCGAAGGACAGCCGCGCCAACGATCCTGGGTCGTGCGTGCCAAACGCGTCGTCTTCGCGACCGGTGCGCTGGAGCGCCCACTGGTGTTTCGCAACAACGATCTGCCTGGCATCATGTTGGCTTCGGCGGCGCAAGGCTATGTGAAGCGGTTCGGCGTGTTGCCGGGACGGAACGCGGTCGTCTTCACTAATAACGATAGCGCCTATCAAGCAGCCATCGACTTGGCATCGTCCGGTGTGAACGTGACCGCTTTGGTCGACGCGCGCAGCGAAGTGCCTGAGGCGTTAGCGGCAGAGGCTCGGGCCTCCGGTATCGAAATTTTGTCTGGGATGGTGGTGCAACGGGCGAAAGGTTGGCAAAAGTTGCGCGCCGTTGAGATCGCGGCATTATCATCGGATGGGAAAGCTCTCTCGGGTCCGATGCGCCGCATCTCTTGTGACCTCTTGGCGATCTCGGGTGGGTGGTCGCCGGTCGTCCACTTGATGAGCCATAAGGGCGGGCGCCCCACATACGACGACACTAAACAGGCTTTCCTGCCCGGTGATCTGTTGGGCCCGAACCAGGAAGCGGTTGGCGGTAGCACCGGTGACTGGACGGACGAAGTGCCAAGCCGCGCGCTCTGGAAGGTGCCCCAGCCGGAAGGTGGTATGGGAAAGGCGTTCATCGATTTTCAGCACGACGTCTCGACGAAGGATATCGAACTGGCCCACCGTGAAGGCTATGTCTCGGTCGAGCATCTAAAACGCTACACCATGCTCGGCATGGCGACGGATCAGGGCAAGACGGCGAATATCGCGGGCCTAGCTTTGATGGCCGAAGCGCGCGGCCTTTCCATCCCGGAAGTCGGGACGACGACATTCCGTCCACCCTATACGCCGACAGCCTTGGGTGCGGTCGCGGGCGGCGAAGTCGGTCGCAATTTCGTGCCGGAGCGTTTCTCGCCCATCCACGATTGGCACGAGGAACATGGCGCGGTGATGGTCGAAGCGGGCCTCTGGATGCGGCCTCGCTATTACCCAAGGGACGGCGAGGACATTCACGCGGCTTATCGCCGGGAAGCGAAAGAGGTGCGCGAGCAGGTCGGCATCGTCGATGTCACCAGTCTCGGTAAGATCGATGTGCAGGGGCCGGACGCGGGGGAATTCCTCGACCGGGTCTACGCTAATATGTTCTCGAGCCTAAAGGTGGGCCGTGCGCGCTACGGCATCATGATGCGCGACGACGGCATGGTCTTTGATGACGGCACCACGTCGCGCATAACCGAGAACCACTATTTCATGACAACGACGACCGCGAACGCGGGACCGGTCATGGCGCATATGGAAATGCTGCTGCAGACGGCTTGGCCGGAGCTGCGGGTGCATCTCACGTCGGTCAGCGATCAATGGACGGGCATTGCCGTCGCCGGGCCGAAAAGCCGCGAGCTGTTGGCCGCGCTCGGCACAGACATCGATATGTCGGACGAAGCGCTGCCCTTCATGGGGGTGCGCGAAGGCACGCTCGACGGCGCGCCGGTACGCATCTTTCGTATCAGTTTTTCGGGCGAACTCGCCTACGAGATATACACGACCTCCGACTACGGCCACGCACTATGGGAGCGGGTCTGGGACGCCGGGCAAGCCTTCGATGTTGTGCCCTATGGGACCGAAGCGATGGCCGCACTCCGCATCGAGAAAGGCCATGTCGCCGGGCCGGAGTTGGACGGCAAGACGAGTATGGAAGATCTCGGGCTCGGCCGCATGGCGAGCAAGAAGAAGCATTATGTCGGCGGCGTGCTGATGCACCGACCGGCTTTGCTGGAGGAGAGCCGCGACTGTTTGGTCGGCCTCATTCCGGTCGACCGCTCCCTCAATCTCAACTCCGGCTCCTTGATCCGTGAGACGCCGTTCGATCCGCACGACCGCCCGGTGCGCGATGTGGGATCGTTCGATGAATTGACGGCCGACCCTTCGGCGGCGGGCGTGTTAGGTCACATCACGTCGGTCTCTTATAGCCCGGAACTGGGCCATTACATCGGCTTAGCCTTGGTCTCTAACGGTACGGAGCGGCACGGCACACGCATGTTCGCCTGCCGCACGGTGAAGGGAGAGAACATCGAAGTCGAAGTTGTCTCCCCGCATTTCGTCGATCCGGACGGGGAGAAGTTACGTGGTTAGGTCTAATTCCATTGTCATTCTCGCGAAGGCGGGAATCCAGATTGACTGGACTTGCCGAATGGATTCCCGCCTTCGCGAGAATGACGGGAGCGAAAAGCATGCTTGAAGCCCGCTCCCAGCTCGCCAGTCACATCAAACCGGGCCGCTATGGCGCGGGCGACAGTCCCAGCGTCACACTCTCCGAAGTGCGCGGTCGTTCTATCGTCCAAGTGGCAGGGTGGCCTGACACGTTTGATAGCGTCTCAAAGGGCCTTGCAGCTGCGGCGGGTGGCACCGTTCCGAACGCATTCGGTATTGCCAGTGTCGCCGACACGGTGACGGTGATCTGGACGGGAGCGGAGCGGCTGTGGTTTACCGCCGACGACCCGGCTTTAATGAAGCGCTTCGACGGTGTCGCGACGGATGAGGACGCGATGCTGCTCGACCTCTCGGACAGCCGGACGATCTTGCGTCTCAAGGGCGAGGCAGCCCGAAGTGTCTTGATAAAAGGTATCGCGGTCGATCTGCACACCGATGCGTTTCCCGTACAGGCCATCGCCCACACAATGGTCGAACATGCGGGCGTGTTGCTGCATAGGGTCGGTCCGGAAGCTTTCGAACTTTACGTACCGCGAAGCTACTCGGCGAATATGTGGCATTGGTTGACGGTGTCGGCGGAAGAATTCGGCTATGAAGTGGAGGGGTAGGGATGGCGTATCTGACACGCGATGGCGTGCGGCTTTATTACGAGGATCACGGCGAGGGGCCGACCATTCTGCTCTCCCACGGCTACAGCGCCACCAGCCAGATGTGGCAGGGCCAGATCGAGGCATTTAAGGACCGCTACCGCATCATCGTCTGGGATATGCGCGGACATGGGGAGAGCGATTACCCGGACGACCCCGGGCTCTACTCGAAGCAACACACGGTCGCTGATATGGCAGCGGTATTGGACGAATGCGGCCTGGAGAGCGCGATCATCGGCGGGCATTCGCTCGGCGGTTATTCGACGCTCGCCTTTCACCGGGTCCACGCGGCGCGTTGCGAAGCCTTGATGCTGTTTGGTTGCGGCCCTGGATTCAAGAAGGACGAAGCGCGGCTGAAATGGAACGAGACGGCCGAGCGACGGGCAGAGCGTTTGGAGAGTGAAGGCCTTTCCGTGTTCGGCGACCGTCTTGAAGTTCTGTTGGCGAAACATCGCGACGCGAGCGGCCTGGCCCACGCGGCGCGCGGCATGCTGGCACACGACAATTCGGAAGTGATCTTCTCACTCCCCGACATCGACAAGCCGACATTGGTGTTGGTGGGTGCCGACGATACGCCGTTCATCGGTGCGAGCGACTATATGGAGGCCAAAATCGCCGGTAGCCATAAGGTCGTGGTGCCAAACGCGGGGCACGCGGTTAACATCGACAACCCTGAGCGTTTCGATGCGGAGATGGGCGCGTTCTTGGAGCGGATGGTTTCTTAAATGTGCTTCCGGTCACTTACGCAGTCTCAGGCGACAATTCCACTCATGTCATTCCGGAGCACGCATCGCGGGAATCCGGAATTAGTGCTTGAGCTATAGTTCTGGCACATCGCAGGAAGGACAATCACATGACCGAAACTCTGGCCGATCTCTACGAAGCGCGCTACGGCGAGAAAACCGACCTTGGCAAGGACCGCCCGGCGGAGGGAGAGATCGCTCGGCAATTGGCGCATCGCTCGCATCGGCGCTGGGCGGATAAGCCGGTCGACGATGAGCTTTTGCAGTTGCTGTTCGCGGCGGCGTTGTCGATTCCGACCAAGTCGGACCTGATGCAATACGCAGTGTTGCATGTCGACGATCAGGCGAAGAAAGACCGGGTCGCGGAGCTGATTCCGTCGATGTCGTGGATTGCGCAGGCGCCGGTGTTCCTCGTCTTTTGTGGCGATGGGCGGCGTATTCGTAAAGTCTGTGAGCTGCGCGGCACGGAGCTCGCGCATGAGGAGTTGGATACGTTCTTCAATCCGACGGTCGACGCGGCCTTAGCGATGTCCGCCTTCATTCGGGCCGCCGAAGCGGAAGGGCTCGTCACGTGCCCGATTAGTGCCGTGCGCGAGCCGGTCGCGGAAATCGCAGAAATGTTGGAACTGCCGAACCACGTCTTCCCGGTCGCCGGGCTCTGCGTCGGCTATCCCGATTGGGAGCCCTGGGTCAGCTTGCGTTTGCCGCCCCGCGTGATGGTTCACA
>JABJCS010000298.1 GCA_018665505.1 Alphaproteobacteria bacterium | reverse complement strand
GCGGTTGTAGATTACACGAACTCGCCGAGCTTCGTAGCGAAATTTACCGGTTGTGGCAATCGACCTGCTCTGATCATGCGGGAATGATCTCCTGGCGGCCCGGCAAACTTTGGAAGACATGCACCATGAACGCGGTTGCAATCACTGGTGTTAGGAAATTGACGATTGGAATAGTGAGTAAAAAGGTTAGCAATATGCCAGCGACCATGATTTTTCCACGGCTCTGTCGGCGCATGTTTAAGGCCGCCGCCGGTTCCATTCGCCGAAGCGCCACCAACTCGAAGAATTCTCGGCTAATCAGATAGCCGTTCAAAACGTAATATAGCACTAAATTCAGCGGCGGGATGAACATCAGGATCAAGTAAAACGGCAAACAGAGTAAATTAAGGCCGATTACCATCAACGCGAATCGGGCGGTGGATGCGACCACTTCGGAGACCGGCTGCGGGCGTGCCGGTGGCTCATTCGGGTAGTGTTTGGCCTCCACGGTGGCGACGACATCTTCTAGAAAAAATCCGACGATGATCGTGGATACGCCCGGAAACAATACCGCTGACACGACAAGCAAGCTCAATCCGACGACAAATCCAGCGATCCAATCCAAGACATCTTCCAACCATCCCCACAATGACAGACTGGAGAGGTCTACGGTGGTGGAGAAAATCCACCAAACGAGGACGTTCAACAAAATAAACACAACGGCCGAGCCGGCGACGCCGATCAACAGGACGCGGCGGAGCACTGGGTCGCCCAATTGCGAGAGTGCTTTCGAAAGATAACCGAACATCAGAAAACTCCAAGGAAGGCGGTCAGCTGAGATGTAACCATCCCAGGCGGATGGTGCAAGAAGCCCAACTTGCCGGGCGTCCATCGAGCGCTATACTCCACGCGTCCCGCCCAGCCGGTCGGGAAAGATGTTGAAATACGAGGTGGTTGAAATGGCCGAATACGATCTGGTTGGGATCGGGAATGCGCTGGTGGATGTGCTGGCGACGGTGGACGATTCGTTTCTGGAAGGGCAGGCGCTCGATAAGGGGGCAATGACGCTGGTCGATACGGATCGCGCTGCCGCGATTTATGACAAGATGCCGCCGGCCCAAGAAGTCTCCGGCGGCTCTTGCGGCAATACGATGGCAGGTTTTGCGTCGCTCGGCGGCAAAGGCGCCTTTATCGGTAAGGTGCGCGACGATCAGCTGGGGAACGTTTTTCGGCATGACATGCAGGCGATCGGCGTTGATTTCGCAACACTGGCGGCGAGCGATGGTCCCGCGACCGGTTCTTGTCTGGTGCTGATTACGCCTGATGCGCAGCGCACCATGTGCACCAATCTCGGCGCCGCCACTCATTTGGGGCCAGGTGACATTGACAAGAATGTTATTCAGGCAGCAAAAGTCGTCTATATGGAAGGCTATCTCTTCGATCCGCCGGAAGCCCAAGAAGCGTTCGTCGAAGCGGCCGATGCCGCCCATGACGCCGGGCGCAAGGTCGCGCTGACTCTTTCCGATCCGTTTTGTGTCGATCGACACCGGCATTCGTTTCAAATGCTGGTGCAGGATCACACTGATATTCTTTTCGGCAATGAGGAAGAGATCAAATCGCTCTATCAGGTCGACGATTTTGACAAAGCCCTTCAGCATGTGCGGGGCCAATGCGAGATCGCCTGCCTGACCCGCAGCAGCAAGGGCTCAGTGGTTCTCTCCGGTGAGGAGGTCCATATCATCGACGCGCGTCCTCTCGATAAGGTCGTCGATACGACGGGTGCTGGTGATCAATACGCGGCTGGGTTTCTCTATGGATACACCCAGGGCATGGATCTGCGCCGCAGTGGGCAAATCGCTACCCTGACCGCAACGGAGATCATCAGCCATGTCGGTGCTCGGCCCGAGGTTAATCTGGCCGAATTGGTCGCGCGCGAACTCGGCTAGGCGCGGTTGAGGCCGTCGTCGCGATGTCGAAATTCGGTGCCCGAATGACGGCATGGCGCGCGACGGGCGTCTATAGCGATCGTCGCGTTCTATCGCTTTTCTTTTTCGGCTTCTCAAGCGGACTGCCGCTTGCCTTGACCGGGGCCACTCTTGCGGCGTGGTTGACACAAGCAGGAACGGCACTTGCGACAATCGGCTTCGCGGCTTTGGTTGGATTTGCCTATAATTTGAAGTTTGTGTGGTCTCCTATTGTGGACCGGGTGCCGCTGCCGTTTCTGACTCGTTGGCTCGGCTTGCGCCGCAGCTGGATGCTATGCTCGCAAATTCTACTGATTGTGGCGATCCTCGGCATGGCGGGAACCGACCCGAGCGCGCCTGGCGGGTTATGGTGGACCGTATTCTGGGCCGTGATGGTGGCGTTTGCCTCCGCGACGCAAGACATTGTGATCGACGCCTATCGCACGGAAATTCTCGAGCCGGCGAAACTTGGTGCCGGTGCCGCGACCCTGACGCTCGGCTATCGCATTGCGATGTTGGTCTCCGGCGGCGGTGCGCTCATTGTGGCCGGCTTTGCCGGTTGGGGGTGGGCGTATTCGGCGATGGCCGCTCTTGTGCTCGTCGGCGTCGCGACCGTCTTCGTCAATCCCGAACCCGCCATGACCGCCGCGTATTCAGATGAGGAGACGGATCGAACTTCCGCCCGCTGGCGGATATGGTTCCGCAAATCAGTGATCCAGCCGTTTAGCGAATTCGCATCACGGACCCACTGGCCGGTCATTTTGTTATTCGTGTTGTTGTTTAAGTCCGGCGACGCCCTCATTGGCCATATGGCGACGACATTTTACCTCAAGACGGGGTTCTCCTTGATTGAGATCGGTGTTGTCAGCAAAGGGTACGGGTTGGCGATGACACTGATAGGCGCGGTGATCGGGGGCACGCTCGTCGCGAGGTTTGGGATCCTGAAATCACTTCTGGTGACGGGTATTTTGCAGGCTTTGTCGAATCTGGTCTTCATCGTGCAGGCGGAAGTTGGCTATTCGGTGCCGATGTTGACCGTGACTATCGGGGTGGAAAACTTCTCGGGTGGCATGGGAACGACTGCCTTTGTCGCGTATCTCTCGAGCCTCTGCAATCTGTCCTTTACCGCGACGCAATATGCCCTTCTCTCGTCACTTTTTGCGCAATCGCGGACGGTGTTCAGCGCCGGCAGCGGCTGGATTGTGGAGCGAATCGATTGGGTGCCGTTCTTTTGCGTGACGGCAGTGGTCGCGGTGCCTGGAATATTATTATTGCTCTACTTGATGGCGAAAACCGGCTCGGAAAATGCTGATACATTGGTCTCGACAGAAAACACGAGGTAGCACATGTCCGGTCGCATGACGGTTGTCGAAGAAGACATCACGAGTTTGGCGCTCGACGCCATCGTCAACGCTGCGAATGAATCGTTATTGGGCGGCGGCGGTGTAGACGGTGCCATTCACCGCGCGGCCGGTCCCGCGTTATTGGGGGAATGCCGAACCCTTGGCGGCTGCTCGACCGGGGACGCCAAAATCACCGGCGGTTACGATTTGCCCGCGCGTTATGTGATCCACACGGTTGGTCCGGTCTGGCAGGGTGGCGGCGCCGATGAAGAAGCGCTCTTGGCAAGTTGTTACCGCCGATCAATGGAGCTCGCGGTCGCACACGAAATCAAGAGCGTTGCGTTTCCGGCAATCTCGACCGGCGTCTATCGTTTTCCGGTGCCCCGTGCTTCGGCCATCGCTGTCGCAACGGTGGCTGAATTTCTCGCTGTGGATCGGCAAATCGCCGAAGTCGTCTTTTGCTGCTTTGGCGCAGAGGTTACCGGTGCCGTCGAAGCGGAAGTCGCGGCGCGCTCCTAAACGCCCGGTAGGGCCCTTTGTGTGTCCGCCACGATGGCGTCATGCGCTGCGAAAGCGGCGATATGCACCAAATCGTTGACGGTGGAGCCGAGCGGGACGATCTGGATCGGCTTTGAAAGTCCGACCAGGATGGGACCGATGACCGTGCCACCTCCCATCGCCCCTAACATGCCGGACGTAATGCTGGCGCTGTGCAGGGCCGGCATCACCAGGACGTTCGCCGGACCCGAGAGGCGACAGAACGGATATACATCCTGCATTAGCTCGTAGTTGAGGGCGACGCCGGCTTGCATGTCGCCGTCAAATTCGAAGTCGACCTTCCGCGCTTCTAAGATCCTAACCGCCTCCCGGATGCGTTCCATATGAGGGCGCATGGGTTGGCCGAAATTCGAATAGGAGAGCAGCGCGACACGAGGTTCGTGACCGAACTTTCGGGCGTACTGTGCCGCCTCGATGGCAATGTCGGCGAGCTCTTCCGCATCCGGCACTTCGTGAATGCGAGTGTCGGCGATGAACAGCGACCGGTCCGAACCCACAATGAGGGAAATGCCCATCAAGCGCTGATCCGGGAGCGGGTCGACGACGCGGCTGATCTCATTGAACGCTACGCTGAAGACACGGGTGACGCCGGTCACCATCGCGTCCGCATCGCCAAGCGCGACCATGCACGCGCCGAAGACATTGCGATCCTGATTCACCAAACGCTGGCAATCGCGGGCGAGGAAACCCTGCCTCTGTAGGCGTTTATAAAGATAGTCAGTATAGGCCTCGTTCTTATCGCTGAGTCGGGCGTTGTGGATCTCCAGTTTCGTATTGCCGAAACCGAGCTCCTCCATCATGCGGCTGACTTCTTTTTCACGGCCAATCAGGATTGGCTCGCCGTAACCGGCGTTCTTGAATTGCACCGCCGCGCGAATGACGCGGTCGTCCTCGCCTTCGGCGAAAACCACCCGCCGTGGGTTTGATCGGACTTGATCTAGGATCAATTGCAGCGAGCTCGATGTCGGATCGAGGCGGGCCGAGAGTTCGCGCATATAGGCATCCATGTCCTCAACCGGCTTTTGGGCGACGCCGGTATCCATCGCCGCCTGAGCCACGGCTGCGGGGATGGCGGCGATCAGACGCGGATCGAACGGAACCGGAATGATATAGTCGTTACCGTATTGCAGTTGCTGTCCGCCATAGGCGGCGGCGACTTCCTCCGGCACGTCCTGGCGAGCGAGCGCCGCCAGCGCTTCGGCTGCCGCGATTTTCATTTCTTCGTTGATGCGCGTCGCCCGGACGTCGAGAGCCCCCCGGAAGATATAGGGAAATCCCAAAACATTGTTCACTTGGTTCGGATAGTCCGAGCGCCCGGTGGCGACGATGGCGTCGGTGCGCACCGACTTCACATCTTCCGGCGTGATCTCCGGATCAGGGTTCGCCATGGCGAAGATGATCGGCTTGTCGGCCATCGACATCACCATGTCCTTGGTGACGACGTCCTTGGTTGAGAGACCGATGAAGACATCTGCGCCGACCAGCGCTTGGGCCAGGTCGCGGGCGTCGGTTTCTGCAGCGTGTGCTGATTTCCACTGGTTCATGCCTTCTTCGCGGCCGCGATAGATGACGCCCTTGCTATCGCACATGATGACATTCTCGTTCGGCACGCCCATGCTTTTGATCAGCTCGACGCAGGCGATGGCCGAAGCCCCGGCACCGTTTACCACCAGCTTGGTGTCCGTGTACTCGCGGCCGGTCAGATGCAAGGCGTTGATGAAACCCGCTGTCGTAATAATGGCGGTGCCGTGCTGGTCGTCATGGAAGACCGGCACATCGAGGATTTCTTTCAACTGCTCCTCGATCAAAAAACACTCCGGCGCCTTGATGTCTTCGAGATTGATGCCGCCGTAATTATTACCGATCAGCTTCACGCAATTGACGAACTCGTCGACATCCTCGGTCGCGACCTCGATATCGATCCCATCGACGTCGGCGAAGCGCTTAAAGAGGACTGATTTTCCTTCCATCACCGGCTTGGACGCGAGGGCACCGATATTACCGAGCCCTAAGACCGCCGTGCCGTTCGAAATGACGGCGACGAAATTCCCCTTTGCGGTGTAATCGTAAGCTGTTGCCGGATCTTTTTCGATCTCCAGGCACGGATAGGCTACCCCCGGCGAATACGCGAGGGCCAAGTCCCGTTGTGTCGTCAGTGGCTTGGTGGCGCTGATCTCGATCTTGCCCTGGCGGCGTCCGCCGACGTGAAATTGGAGGGCGTCTTCCCGGAGCGTGGACTGGTCGGCCATTAAATTTTTTACCTATTTGAATGATTTAGACAACAGCATTCCGCATCGCCGGGGCTTTTTCAACTCATTGCGCAATGAGAGGTTGGTAAATTTCCTTGTCGCGTTGTGTCAATTCCGGAGCTGCATGCTATTTTTCGACGTGATGTCCGAACCCGACGAAAAAAATGCACCCCGTGCCATGACGCCGATGATGGTGCAATTCTTCCAGAACAAGGAAGCCTATCCGGACGCCTTGTTGTTTTTCCGTATGGGTGATTTCTACGAAATGTTTTTCGATGATGCGGTCGCGGCGGCGGCGGCGCTCGATATCGCGCTGACCAAACGGGGAAGCCACAAGGGCGAGGACATCCCGATGTGCGGGGTTCCGGTGCATGCTCTCGATGGCTATCTGGAACGTTTGATCCGCAAGGGCTTCCGGGTGGCTATTTGTGAGCAGATGGAAGACCCGGCGGAAGCGAAACGCCGCGGTGGCTCGAAAGCGGTGGTGCGGCGCGATGTCACCCGCCTAGTCACCCCGGGCACGCTGACCGAGGAAACGCTCCTTGATGCGCGCTCTCACAATTACCTGGCGGCGGTAACCGAAGTCTCGGACAAATGCGGCCTCGCTTGGCTCGATATGTCGACCGGTGACTTCACGGTTCAGCCGTTGACGCTTGCGGACTTACCGGCGGCAGTATCGCGGGTGTCGCCCGGCGAATTGTTGATGCCAGAGAAACTTTACGAGAGGCCGGAGCTGGCGGGCCTGCTGGAAGATTGGCGAAGCCATCTGACGCCCGTCCCCAATGCGCGGTTTAATTCCGACAACGCCAGGCGGCGTCTGGAGGCGGTCTACGACGTGGCGGCGCTTGACGCCTTCGGTGATTTCGACCGTGCTGAGTTGGCGGCTGCGGGTGCCTTGATCGACTATGTCGAATTGACCCAAGTCGGCAAACTGC
This sequence comes from Alphaproteobacteria bacterium, assembly GCA_018665505.1. Next base: position 6,381 of record JABJCS010000298.1, on the reverse strand, counting down.
CGCGTCTTGGCCTGCCGCGCCACATCGGTGGCGGCGCATTATTGGAAATCGACGCAGCGACACGCCGTAGCCTGGAACTGACGCGGACGTTGACCGGCGGTCGGCCGGGCAGCTTGTTGCATGCGGTGGACCGGACTGTGACCGGGCCCGGGGCCCGCTTGCTGGCGACCCGACTCTCCGCGCCGTTGACGGACCCGGCGGCCATAGACGGCCGATTGGACCAAGTACAGTTTCTGATCGAAGCGCCGGAGCTGCGTGAAAAGATTCGCGAGCTTCTGAAGGCCGCACCGGATCTGGAGCGCGCTTTGTCGCGGCTCAGTCTCGGTCGTGGGGGACCTCGCGATATGGCGTCGATCCGCGATGGGCTGGTGCAAGCCGCAGCACTTCAGGCAGCCGTCGGCGGTAGCGAGAACCGGCCTTTCGGGATTGAGGAAATTCACCGAGATTTCGGAACCCATGACGGCCTGATCGATACCTTGCGCCGCGCCTTGGCGGATGATCTGCCGTTGATGGCGCGGGACGGCGGGTTTATCCGGGCGGAGTTTGAGCCCTCTCTCGACGAGCTGCGTGAGCTGCGGGATCAAAGCCGCCGATTGATCGCGGGGCTCGAAGCGCGCTACCGGGAGGAGTCCGGTGTCGAGAATCTGAAAATCAAACACAACAACGTGCTGGGTTATTTTATTGAAGTGACGGCCCGCAACGCGGACAAAATGGGCGAGCCGTTTATCCACCGCCAATCGATGGCGAACGCGATGCGGTTCACGACGGCGGAGCTCGGCGATCTCGCGCGGTCGATCTCGGAAGCAGCGGATAAATCCTTGGCGGTCGAGATGGATCTGTTCGAGGGCCTGGCGGGGGACATTCTCGGGGAATCCGGGAACATTGCGGTGGCGGCGGCGGCAATGGCGCGTCTCGATTTTGCCTCCGCGCTCGCGTCCTTGGCCGTCGAACAACGTTATGCACGACCGCGATTGGACGATTCACAGACCTTCATCATCGAGGGCGGTCGGCACCCGGTCGTGGCGGCGGCGCTCGAAGCGCAAGGCAACAGCGGTTTCGTCGCCAATGATTGCGACCTGTCACAAGACCAGCGGCTGTGGATCGTCACTGGCCCGAATATGGCGGGTAAGAGCACGTTCCTGCGCCAAAACGCTCTCATCGCCATTCTGGCGCAAATGGGCAGTTATGTGCCTGCCGACAGTGCGCATATCGGTGTTGTCGACCGTCTGTTCAGCCGTGTCGGCGCCGCCGACGATTTGGCCCGAGGGCGCTCCACTTTCATGGTGGAGATGGTCGAGACTGCAGCCATCGTGAACCAAGCGACCGAACGTTCCCTTGTGATCCTGGACGAAATTGGCCGGGGGACCGCGACCTATGACGGGTTGTCCATCGCTTGGGCGACGGTCGAGCATTTGCACGAGAGCAACCGGTGCCGGGCTTTGTTTGCGACCCATTATCACGAACTCGTCGCGCTGACGGCGCTGCTAGAGGCCTGCGTGCCCTACACGATGCGAGTCAAGGAATGGCAAGGGGATGTAATCTTCTTGCACGAGGTGGCGCCGGGGGCTGCGGACCGTTCATACGGTATTCATGTGGCGCGGTTGGCGGGATTGCCGCCGCCGGTCATCCTGCGTGCCGAACAGGTGCTGGAGACCTTGGAGCAGGGCGAGCAATCGGGCGCGATTACGCGTCTGGCCGAAGACCTGCCGCTATTTGCGAGCTTAGCGAATGCGCCCCCCGCCCCCGCGTCCGGCCCGTCGGAGGCGGAACTGGCGCTGCGCGACTTCAATCCGGACGACCTCACGCCGCGCGAGGCACTCGATGCGCTCTACCGACTCAAAGGCTTACTGAAGGATTGAGACCGCCTGCTTGCATTTCGATTGGCTCCGCGCGAAGCTCGATAATATGGAGCAGTTGAGAAATAAGCGCGCGATTATTGACCGCATCGAGCTGCAGGAACAGGTCGAAACGGTGTTGGACGGCGAATTGCCGAAATCCGATAGTGCCATTGCCGTGTTAGATGTCTATCGCGCGGCGCTTGCGGCCGGCAACGCGGAAATCCGACGCCGGTTCGAAGAAGACCAGCACGGTGAATTTGCGGTCGAGGGTCATTGTTTCCTGATCGATCAATTGGTTCGCGTCATGCACGACATTGCGGCGAATTGGTTGTACCGGGCCGCCAATCCGACCTCGGCCGACCAACTTTGCATCGTCGCCTATGGCGGCTATGGACGGGGTGAATTGGCACCTCGCTCCGACATCGATCTGTTGTTCTTACTGCCGTATAAACCGACGCCGCGAAACGAGCAGGTCATCGAGCACATTCTCTATACGCTCTGGGATCTGGGGTTGAAGCTGGGGCATGCTACCCGGTCGGTGGACGATTGTATCCGGCAAGCCCATGACGACATGGTCATCCGAACCGGTTTGCTCGAATCCCGATACATATGGGGCGTCCAGGAACTTCACAGAGAGCTGCGCCACCGCTTCTTTGAGGAGGTGGTGAAGGGTAAAGGTCACTTTGTCGAAGCGAAGTTGGAAGAGCGGGACGAACGGCACGACCGCATGGGCGATACACGCTATGTCCTGGAGCCGAACATCAAGGAAGGCAAAGGTGGCCTGCGCGATCTACACACGTTGTTCTGGATCGCGAAATACCTTTACCGCTGCGAGACCATCGGCCAGTTACGCGAGGAAGGGGTGTTCTCGAAAGCTGAGCTCGCGCGCTTTGATAAGGCGCAAAAATTCCTGTGGACGGTGCGCTGCCATCTTCACTATATCAGCGGTCGAGCCGAGGAGCGTCTAACCTTTGATATGCAGCCGGAACTCGCACGTGAGATGGGCTATGTCGATCGCGAAGGGGTCTCCGGGGTCGAGCGGTTCATGAAACATTACTTTCTGGTCGCCAAGGATGTCGGCGATTTAACGCGCATCTTCTGTGCGTCACTGGAGGCGCGCCAACAACGGAGTTGGGCATCGCGGCTGCCGGGCATGAGTCTCTTCACCCGTGAAGTCGAAGGGTTCAAGGTCGAAGCCGGTCGCTTAAACGTCGAAGCGAAAGATCATTTCAAGACGGCCGCCGCCGAGATGTTACGTATCTTCGAAGTCGCGCAACGCCACGAATTCGATATCCACCCGAACGCTTTACATTTGATCACGCGCAATCTGAAACGTCTGACCCGGGCGGTTCAATACGACACCGACGCTAACGAGCTGTTCATGCGTATGTTGATCTCGAAAAAAGACCCAGAGGTCACCCTCCGCCGCATGAACGAAGCGGGGGTCCTGGGCAAGTTCATTAATGATTTCGGGCGTGTCGTGTCGCAGATGCAATACGACATGTATCACGTCTATACGACGGACGAGCATACGATCAGAGCCATCGGAGTTTTAAGCCGCATCGAACACGGTCGTCTGGTCGACGATCATCCCCTGGCGAGCGAAATCATTCACAAGGTGCTGTCTCGCGAGGTTCTGTATGTCTCGGTGTTGTTGCATGACATTGCCAAAGGACGGGGTGGCGATCATTCGGTTTTGGGCGCGAAGGTGGCGCTTAAGCTTTGCCCGAGATTGGGACTGACCGCCGAGCAAACCCAAACGGTGTCGTGGCTTGTCGAGCACCATTTAGTTATGAGCAATACCGCCTTTAAACGCGACCTATCGGATCCGAAAACCATTGCTGATTTTTCCGAATTCGTGCAGTCGCCGGAACGACTCCGGTTGCTTCTATGCTTGACGGTCGCGGATATTAGAGCGGTCGGGCCTGGTCGTTGGAACGGGTGGAAGGCGGCGTTGCTGCGCGAATTATACTATCGCACGGAAGACGTCCTAACCGGCGGCCTCGCGGCTGATCGGCGCGATCGCGCGGTAACGGATGCGCAAGAACGGGTCCGCGAAGCGCTTTCCGATTGGAGTGATGAGGAGTTTGAGACGTTCCAATCCTTGGGCCCGCCCAGTTATTGGTTGTCCTTCGATATCGAGACCCTGGCGCGCCAAGGGATCTTCGTGCGCGACGCGAACAAACAGAGTCTCGCCGTCGCTTTCGACCGACGCGTCGATACCTACAAGGCGGTGACGGAAATTACTGTCCTAGCCGCCGATCATCCGGGTTTGTTCAGTTCCATTGCCGGTGGTCTGGCGGTCGCTGGCGTCAATATCGTCGACGCGCGGATTAACACCCTGAACGATGGCATGGCGCTCGATAGTTTTTGGATCCAAGATCGCGATGCGGCGGCGCCGGACCAATCGGCTAAATTGGACCGTGTCCTGGAGATTGTCGAGAAATCGATCGCCGGCGAAATCCGGGCAGATGTCGAGCTCAAAAAAATGAAGGGCTTGCCGAGCCGCACGAAAGTTTTCACCGTATCGCCTCGTGTGTTAATCGACAACAAAGCGTCGAATACCCGGACCGTGATCGAGGTAAATGGGCGCGATCGGCCCGGATTGCTGTATGACCTGACGCGGGCTTTGTCGGAACTTGGACTGCGGATCGGTTCCGCGAAGATCTCGACGTTCGGGGAAGAAGTTGTCGACGTGTTTTATGTAAAGGACATCTTCGGCATGAAGGTTGAGCATGAAGGCAAACTGAAAGCGACTCGCGCGGCTTTATTGAAAGCGTTGCAAGAGGGGTCGTGCGAACCGCGTGCGGCAAAACCGCGCCGGGCCAAGGCAGCGGTAGCCGCGGAATAGGGCGCGTAACGTGTCGGATGCTCGCCGCAATTTCGCCGTAACCGGTGGTTAAATACCAACGATGTCTCTATTTCGATCCATTGCGACGGTTGGCGGTTGGACCATGGGAAGCCGGATTCTCGGATTTGTCCGCGACATTCTCATGGCCGGCACGCTTGGTGCCGGATTGATCGCCGACGCCTTTTTCGTTGCTTTCAAGTTTCCCAATTTTTTTCGGCGTCTGTTTGCCGAAGGCGCCTTCAACGCAGCCTTCGTACCGCTATTCGGCGAACGCTTGACGACCGAGGGCAAAGCGTCCGCCCGGGCGTTTGCGGCGGAAGCGGCGGCCGTGCTGGTCTCCGCATTGATGCTGTTTACGTTCTCGGCGGTGCTGTTGATGCCGTGGTTGATGTACGCGATTGCGCCCGGGTTTGCGGATCAGCCCGAGAAGTTCGGGCTGACCATTGAGCTGACGCGGATCACCTTTCCTTATCTCATGTTCATGGCGCTGATCGCCTTGCTTGGCGGGATGCTGAATACGATGCAGCGGTTTGCCGCGACCGCCGCCGCCCCGATTTTGCTGAACATCGTGTTGATCTCAGCATTGGTCTTGATCGGTCTTGGCTACATACCCCATCCCGGTTTCGGGCTGGCATGGGCGGTGACGGCGGCGGGGATTGGCCAATTGATCTGGATCGCTGCCGCCTGTGCTCGGGCGGATATCATGATCCGGCTGCCTCGCCCACGGCTGACACCCAGCGTCCGGCGTCTGCTCGCTTTGATGGCGCCGGGCTTAATCGGAGCTGGGGTGGTGCAGATTAATCTCGTGGTGGACGTTATTTTGGCGTCGACGCTGCGGGAAGGGTCGGTCTCGTATTTGTATTTCGCCGACCGGATCAATCAACTTCCTCTCGGTGTTGTTGGCGTCGCGGTCGGTGTTGCCTTACTGCCCCTCCTCACGCGCCAATTGGCGGACGGCGACGAAGCGGCGGCGAGCGACAGCCAAAATCGCGCCATTGAATTTGCCTTGATTCTAACGCTTCCAGCGGCGGCCGCGTTGGTGACCATCGCCGGACCGATTGTCTCCGTGCTGTTCGAGCGCGGTGCTTTTGATGCCGCCGCCGCCGCCAATACCGCCGCTGCGCTGGCCGCGTTTGCCGTCGGGCTGCCTGCATATGTTTTAATCAAGGCACTGACGCCGGGCTTTTTCGCCCGCCAGGATACGGCGACGCCGGTGAAGGTGGCGGTATTCGCAATGGTCTTGAACGTCGTGCTGGCGGTGACCTTGATGCAAGTGATGGCCCATGTGGGAATTGCATTGGCGACGGCGTGTTCGGCCTGGATCAATGCGCTTGCCCTCTGCTTTATTCTCCATCGCCGAAACCAATTGAGGATCGACCCTCGCTTGCGGCGCAACGCGCCGCGGGCTCTAGCGGCGGCCATTGTTATGGCGGTGTCGCTGGTATTTGGGGAATCGGCGCTTGGCCCCTATCTCGGAGGATCGAGTCTAGAGAAGATTTCGGCGCTCTGCGGTCTCGTGGCGCTGGGGCTTGGGGTTTATGCCTTTGCGGCGCACCTCTTCCGAGCCGTGCGCGTTTCCGAGTTGCGCTCGATGTTAAGGCGACCGCCCTCATCCTAACGTAGCGACCGCCTTGACCCGTTCGATCTCAACGGCGATAACTCCGCGCCTTTCTCCCCGTGTCCAAAGCGATG
>JABJCS010000297.1 GCA_018665505.1 Alphaproteobacteria bacterium | reverse complement strand
AGCAAGGCAATTGATAGCCTTCTCAACTACGAAACCGTAAAATATTTCGGCAATGAAGCGCATGAGGAGCGGCGCTTTGACGAGTCATTGCGAGGTTACGAGGACGCAGCCGTCTTCAGCACCGTGAGTTTAGCAGCCGTTAATGTTGGGCAGGGGGCGATTATCGCCATTGGGCTCGTCGTGCTGATGATTATGGCCGGAAATGGTGTTGTTGCGGGTGAGATGACCATTGGCGATTTCGTCATGGTGAATACTTATCTGATCCAATTGTATTTGCCGCTTAACTTCCTCGGTTTCGTCTATCGAACCATTCGCCAGTCGCTCACCGACATGGAGGATATGTACGGTCTTCTGGGCGTGCCTTTCGAAGTCGCGAACAAAGACGGTGCGATTCCGTTAACAGTAGAGCAGGGGGAGGTCGTGTTCGATCATGTCGACTTCTCCTATGACGAGCGCCGCTCGATACTGCACGATGTCTCGTTTAGGGTGCCGCCTGGCAAGACGGTTGCGATCGTGGGGCCCAGTGGGGCAGGGAAATCGACGATCAGCCGGTTGCTATTTCGTTTTTATGACGTCACCGGCGGCGCTATCTCCATCGATGGAAACGATATTCGCGATGTGGATCAGTCGAGCCTTCGCGAGGCAATCGGAATCGTCCCGCAGGACACCGTGTTGTTCAATGATAGCGTCTACTACAACATTGCGTATGGGCGCACGGATGCCACTACCGAAGAGGTGGAGGCTGCCGCGAAAATGGCGCGAATTCATGATTTCGTGATGGACTTGCCGGATGGTTATAAGGCAACTGTTGGTGAGCGCGGCTTGAAACTTTCAGGCGGCGAGAAACAGCGCGTCGCGATTGCTCGAACGATCCTTAAACAACCCTCGATCTTGTTGTTCGACGAAGCAACCTCGGCGCTCGACACCCATACGGAACGGGAGATCCAAGAAAGCCTCCGCGAGGTGTCGCAGGATCGCACGACGCTGATCATCGCGCATCGCCTCTCCACCGTGGTTCATGCGGACGAAATCATTGTGCTGGAGAAAGGTAAAATCGTCGAGCGTGGGACCCATGTGGCCTTATTGGCGGCGGAGGGGCGATATGCCCGGATGTGGCGCCAACAGCAAGAAGGCGGGGAGAACGGGAGCGCTGAAGTATGATACGGTGGGGACTACCAGTGCTTAGCGTTGCAGTGGTCTTTCTTGCGGTAGTATTCGCACCTTCGGCTCAGACTCCGACCGTGTTCGAGCGTTCAACGTTGACGATTCAAACGGAACGCGGTTCCCACAAATTCGACGTTGAGTTGGCGACGACGCCGGACCAGCTTTCGGTCGGGTTGATGTATCGCCGCTCGTTGGCCGTTGATGCCGGTATGTTGTTCGACTATAGCCGCCCACAAAAAGTCGCGATGTGGATGAAAAATACTCTGATCCCGCTCGATATGGTTTTCATCGATGCGTCCGGGACAGTGGCGCATATCTCCGAACGGGCGGTTCCTAAGTCACTTCGGACGATATCGTCGAAAGTGCCGGTGCGGGCAGTATTGGAGCTGAATGGAGGGACGGTCGCGCGATTGAAAATAAAAATAGGCGACCGGATACGTCACGCTATTTTCGGCCACTGACAGTGGATTAAGTGCGGGGTGTCGATTTCAGAATCAACGGATGCCAATCCGCACCGGCAGCGACCATACAGGTTTTACCGTCCGGGGTCGTTACTATTATCGTGAATGTGTCGCCTTGGTGAGAGGTCAAAACCTCTATCAGCCCGCCATTTTCAGCGACGCCCATGGCCACTGGTTTTTCCGAATATTCAGCTGATAGATATTGCAGTACAGTTCGGCGTTGTTCGCATCGTTGCTGTTGCTCCGCCGCACTTGCGCTGCTTCCCACAGTTAATGCGGAAAGCAAGAAACAAAATATTATGCTGGCACCGTATTTCATTATACTTGTAGCGTTTAATTTCTATTTGAAACAATACTGCGAAATATGTTTAAAATTTACAAGAAAAATATCGCGACTATTTGATATTTATTGCAATGTTTTTGAAATGAAACGTTTCTGGACAATGAAAGTATCTAAAAGAGGCTCGAATATCACGGTTGGCGCATACCCGGCGTGCCACTATTTGATAACCTTATCAGCAGTCTTTCTTTTGACGGCCTGCGATACTTTGGAAGGCGTCGGAAATGCGGTCGGCGGTTGGACAGATTCAATATCGCAAAGTGTGGTCGGGCTTAATCCGCTGGGTGCGGAGGCCATCTCCATTGGTCGCTCGACGCCGGTGATCGCGGGCAACACGTTCGTCTCCGGTGGGGATAATGGTCTGCGTCTCAATTTCAGTTATGATTTCAGGTTGGTGGCACAACAGGACGGTGTGGTTGACGGGAAACCCACGGCGAGCTGGCTCTTTGTCGATAATCGGCTTGAAAATGGCGAAACTTACCTACAGCTTCACAGAGTCGAGGGTGGAAATCTCGAAGATTTCGGTGAAGGGGAGAGTTTCTTTGTCGATCGAGCGAGCGCCAAGGCTCAGAATTTTTGTTTCAACGCAGCTTCAAAAGAGATTCCGGCCTTTGTCTCTTCCTATATCGAGTTCGTTCGGAGCAAGGGATTGCCGGTACCCCGCGAATATCTCTTGCGGAGAATGACTGAAAACTTGGACCGTGACGGTGCCAGCCACCGTGTCGATATTGTTTATATGGAAGACGTTCTTCGCGCCGGATATACGTGTGAGGAAATCGGTAATTTGTTGCTGCCTTCATCGGAGAGCATCAAGGTATTTCTTGAGGCGTACAAGAAGCGCTCCGAGCGAAGTTTTGCGATTGTTGGATGAGGCGTCCGTAATCGTACTCTGTGGGCAGAAAACCGTAAAATCCGGCTTGCACGCGAATTCCGGACACCTTAGCTTGCCGAACTATCGGGGCGTAGCTCAGTCTGGTAGAGTGTCTGCTTTGGGAGCAGAAAGTCGTTGGTTCGAATCCAGCCGCCCCGACCAATTCTTTATTGTCATAGTCATTAGTTGCTTCGGGACATGCCTTATCGGTGGGCGGTGAAATTATTCACTTTTGAAGTTCCTCCGAAATCGTCCTTCTCGCGGCGACATTGGCTCTTCGTTGTCATTCCATCCATTCGGCGATACCCTGGTTAAGCGCGGCAATATGATTGTCAGTCGCGGCTGGGAGGACCGGCCATCCGATAGGCGGAAGATTATTGTTTGCTATCCGGTGTGATAACACGGTCTCGGAGTAATCGTTCGTAAATCTGCTGTCCCAATAATTTATAACCGTCGGCACTGTAGTGATTGTTTTGACGTAGCGGGAAAATATCCAAAGGGTCTGGTAGGTTTGCCGCAATTTCGTGGAAATCGATTATAGGGACATCCAATTTACCAATAATCGATAGCACTGTGTCACGACTATAGAGATCGCCATCGTCTTCTCGCTGTTCTTCATAACGGCTCCAAGCAGGTAGGTATATGAAGTATAATTTACCATTCCAGGCCGCTACTCGATCACGAGCGGTTCTCATTACCGTCTCAAACAAAGAATAGTCAGGTTCTTCCGCATGGGTTACGACATGCAAGCCAAGGCCTATCACTCGAAGATGCCATAAGCGAAGAATCAGAAAAAATTTGTTTGTATCAAGCTGGTTCGAAATATCTCTTGATTGTGCTCTTTGTTTTGCCCTGGCTACGTAATCCACCATGATCTGCTGGAGGGCCTTGTCAATCGCCGGTTGGCGAGAACGCAAACCCTGTTTGTAACCATCAACAAGATACCTTGTCAGGGCGGGGGTATGTTTTTCACGCGTTGTTAAATCATGTGGCAGATCATTCTTTTCAAAGTACATCCACAACAATACTTTTGGTTTGATTGGCGCAGCATATTCCGTCAGCGCCGCTAATTCGCCGAGTGGTCCGAGGGCGCCTTTGCCGAAATTTACGACCTGAAGGTCATTTGAAGAAAGGACACCAGCAACATTTTGCTCACGGGGTACGCAATAACCTTCAGTGAAGGAATCGCCGACCAGAGCCACTTTCCTATCTGTAAACTCATGCGCTTCAGGAGAATTGTTAAAACCAAATTTATCCGACACATAAGTAAGCCATTGGCCCGATTCGTTACATAGCACGACACGTTTACCTGAAAGCCCACCAATTGGATAAAGCCCCGAGTATTCGCCGGCGAGACCAGTACGGTAATTGTTGCTTAGCCTACTAAGAGTCGAGCCAGTGAAATTTGGAAGCGCTTCTTCTCCGGCTGCTTGAAAATCGAGTAGGACTTGCAATTCGTTACGCTGATCAAGCTTTACGCCAGCATCCGCAAAAACCTTAGCACGGTCGATTACCTGTTTCTCATCACCTTGAGAATTTTGAAAGCTTAAATATATCTCAAAGGCATACAAAGAAAATATGGATGTTATCGTAATAATACATATGTATGTTTTAATTACTTTAGGTAAAAATAGAGATATAAAGTAAAAAGAAAAAACTATTTCAATAATTGTGTAGTATAAATTCATCTCTCCGTCTGGTAATACGCGGCTGCGAAGAAGGGCGTATACCATTGCGAAGGCCATCACAGCGCAAACCAAACCAAGAATGAAATTTGTGACAGTTAGACGTTTCAATTCTAAAGCCTTTCTGATTTCAGTTCTCTGGGCCGACGAACGTCAATATGCAATATGACAATTCACGACAATCCACTCGTGATTATTAATCGAGCGCGAATTCGTCCTGATATTGTCGTCTCAGCTTCGGGTCTTGGTCTTTCTTGTGAAGAATACAATTGCCGACGACAAGCAGATCCAATTCCGTACCCATGAAACAACGGAAAGCATCCTTTGGTGTGCAAACAATAGGTTCGCCACGGATATTAAAACTGGTGTTGACGACAACTGGACATCCGGTTCGAGCCTTAAAGGCGTTAATTAATGCGTGAAACCGCGGGTTGCTCTCGGCGTGAACAGTTTGAATTCGAGCGGAGTAGTCAACGTGCGTGACTGCAGGAATATTGGAGCGTTGAACATTCAGCTTGTCGATTCCGAAAAGCTGCTCATCCTCTAAGGACATTTTGAGTTGGTGGTTTTCATGCAGGTTAGCGACTAATAGCATGTATGGGCTGTCCGAGTTTAATTGAAACCATTCCTCGAGATCTTCGCGGACAATTGATGGGGCAAATGGTCGAAAGCTTTCACGATATTTTATTTTAAGGTTAAGTGTCTTCTGCATTTCAGGAGACCGTGGGTCTCCCAGAATGGAACGATTTCCAAGCGATCGTGGACCAAACTCCATCCGGCCTTGAAACCAGCCAATTGCCTGGCCATCGGCGAGGGCGTCAGCTGTATGCTGAATAACTGTATCTTCGTTGAACTTGGTGTATTTAGCGTCACATTGGGCGAGGCAGGCCTCGATTTCGGTATCGCTGTAATCGGGACCGAGATAGCTTCCTTGCATTGTATCTGACGTCTCTGGCGTATCAGGTGTATTGCGGCGATGCCCGAGAAACCCGTAATAGGTGGTCAGCGCACTGCCGAGGGCACCGCCAGCATCGCCAGCCGCAGGCTGAATCCACAATTCATCTACTGTGCCGTCATCTATAATTTT
>JABJCS010000296.1 GCA_018665505.1 Alphaproteobacteria bacterium | reverse complement strand
CTTGCCCCGGTCATCGTCTATTACGGCATTGCCAGCATCGCGGGTTGGCGTGCCGGTTTGGTGGTCGCCGGATTGCTCGGCCTCGGCGTAGCTCTCATCATCTACCGGTTTCGCTCGGCGCTTGAAATGCCGCGCACGACGGCAAAGGCCGAAAGGGAAAGCGGCCAGAGCGCTGACGCAGCGTTCTATAAAGGTCTCCTCACCAACAAGCCATTGGTCGCCGCCTTCTTTTATTTCGCATTGGCGGCGGGCGCGCTAGCGGGACTACAGAGCTTCTCCGTCACCGCCTTGGTCGAAATCTACAACGCGCCTCTCTATCTAGCCGCGGCTGGTATCACGGCCTATCTCGGCGGTAGCGCCGTCGGCATTCTGATCGGCGGTGAATTAGCGGACCGGTTCCGCTATCCGGCTACTATTGCAAGCGGCAGCCTCGCACTCGCCGCCGTTCTCATGGCATGCATCGGTTGGTTCGACTTATCGATGGTCACAATCATCGCGCTCTTTTGCGGCGTCGGCTTTTGCAGCGGCTTCTCGCAGCCGTCCCGCGATATTCTGGTCAAGGGAGCCGCCCCCACGGGCGCCTCCGGTAAGACCTTCGGATTCGTTTATTCCGGGCTCGATTTCGGCGGCGCGATTGGCCCAATCATCTTCGGATGGATGATGGACGGTGGTGAATACCGGTGGGTATTCCTGGCCACTGCTGTGATGTACGGTCTCGCCGTGCTCACCGTGCTCCAACTGCGCAAGGGCAGTAGCGCTTAATCGCCGTCGATTTTATCGAACCCCATCGCCTGCTCAACGGCACGGACACCTTCCGGGCGTTCGAAATGCGCCGGCGTCTCGTCGCCCCGCGCCCGGTCGCGCCCGATTGACTTGAAGAAATCTTCGAGCCCGGCCGGGCCGATTACCCAGAGCTGGACCAAATCCTCATCGCCATCATTGAAAATCTCATGCACCACATCCGGCCCGAGAAAGCACGCGGTGCCCGGCACCAGTTCATGGCGTTCCCCGTCGACGTCCACATGGCCCCGACCCGAGAAACAAATCTGCAATTCTACCTGATCCGTATGGGAGTGGGATCGAATATTGCTGTTCGGTGCGATGGATTGATAGCCCATCGAGAATCCATCAAATTTGGTCAGCTCCGGATACAGCTTCTGACTGGAGAATCCGTTTGCCGGTTTCGGCTGCCAGTATGATGGCCCCTCGCCCGGCTGCATTACCACCGCATGACCCCGGCTGGCTTCCACATCGCTCATCGTGCCTCTCCCTCTAAATACGAAGCCACAGCTTAAGACGCTTGTCTGCCGACCGGCAAGGACGCACAATTTTGATCTGAGAGACGGAGAGTTTCGCGTGCAGACTGAAATCCCCTTGATCGATCTGGCGCCATTGAAAAATGGCCTCGCGGGCGCGCATGAGATCGCACCGCAGCTCAACCACGCACTTGAGGAAACTGGCTTCCTCATCATCGTCAATCACGGTGTCCCACAAGACTTGATCGAACGTACCTTCGCCGAAGCCAAACGCTTCCACGACCAGCCGCTGGAAACAAAACACGCTCTGCGCATGAACACGCACAATAACGGCTATATGGCCGAAGGCCGTTACAACGTCCGCACGTCGCGTGTCAGCGAGCAATCGGTGAAACCGGACGCCAACGAAGCTTTTTTCTTGAAACGAGAACGCTCGGCGGACGATCCCTTGTTGCTCGCGGATCGGCGTTTTGCCGGTCCCAATCAATGGCCGGATGATTTGCGAGGATTTCGCGAGACAGTCCTTGAGTACACCGATGCGGTCGACGCCATGACTAAGCGTTTGCTACCGGCGCTTGCCCTATCGCTCGATCTCGATGCTGAGTTCTTTAGTACTGCCTTTGGGGAAAGTCAGTTCTCTTTCCGGCTGTCGCACTACCCACCGGTGGACCGGGAAGACGGGCTCTATGGCATCGCGCCGCACACCGATGTGAACTTCATGACATTTCTGCCGCAATCCGGCGTTCCCGGCCTGCAAATCGCGACGAAACCGGGCGCGTGGCAGGACGTCCCGCATGTGCCGAATTCTTTTGTCGTGAACACCGGCGACACCCTGCACCGCTGGACAAATGGACGTTATCTCTCCACTCCGCACCGGGCTCTACCGCCAGTCGACCAACACCGATATGCGATACCGTTCTTCCTCGGCCCGCATCTCGACACGCTTATCGACTGTTTGCCGACTTGCATCGATGCCGAACACCCAGCGCGCTTCCCGCCGATCACCTATAGCGACTATATGACCTGGTGGTATGACGCGAATTATAATGCTGCCGATCAAGATGATCTCGCGGTTGTGAATTCCTAAACGGCCATATCATGGTATGTAACGCCATTCTAATACGGAGTGATTTATGAGATTTTCAAGAACCCTTTTGCCCCTGTTGACGGGATTGGTGCTGGCTTTCGGCACCGTACAATCCAACGCCAATCAGGGCGTGCAACTCACGGACGGTATCAAATCCGCCCTTGCCGCCGCCAAGCCGGTGCGCGGCGATGCGGTCGACCGAGAAATGTTTAATGGCAAACCGCTGCTAGTCGTTTTCTTCGCCAGTTGGTGAAGCACCTGCAGGTACGAGTTCGTGCAACTCGGAGAATACCTGAAGGAAAATGGCGAAAATTCATTAAACGTGGTTGCCGTCGCCTGGACGGAAGGTCGTTATGGATACGCGTCCGAAGGCCGCTTGCAGCGCATGGTCGAGAAGTTCCATCCCGCCATCAAGGTCATCCGTGAGACGCCGAAGATCGTCGATGCGTTCTCGCCGTTGGTCTACGTTCCGGCTAATTTCGTCTTCGATAAAGGCGGTAAACGACTCTTCGGAGATGGCCAGCGGGAATATATAGACAAGGACAGGTTGGCGGAAATATTGGCGGGCGCGAAATAATCCCAAACACCGTCATTCCGGGTCAGGCAAAGCCTGAACCCGGAATTAAGGCCTGAGACAAGCGGACCACGAGACTTCGCATCGAAGCGCTCAGGCTATAATCCCGGGTTCGCTAGGCACCCCGGAACGACGGTATTTTTTGGGTGCCGCAGCGGGCACAAATGTCCGCTGCAGAACGTATCTATTTCTTACACTCGTAGTAATGCGTCTCGAACATGATGCAGCCTGACCGCGAGGCAAACGGCCCGTGCAATATGCCGCCGGGTCGGATCGCGTAAGTTGGTGCGGAGAAGATTTCGCCGCCTTCGCCGTTCGCATCGCATCCCACCACAAGATCGCCGCTAAACAAGAAAACTTCCTCCCAATGATCATGGACGAAGGGTTCGTTCGTGTAGGCACCGGGCGCGATGCGGATGAGGCGGGTGCGATGGCCGTGCTTGGCGTCTTCATCCAGATCGCTGGAGAGAATTTTGCGCGTGCAGCCTTTTGGGTAGCCCGGAATATCCTCCCAGCCATTCTCCATATCGATTTCGTAGAATTCGGTATGTTCGCGAGGCATGTTGTTTTCTCCTTTAACGGGCTTCTCGGCTCATTTGAATACGTGGCGGGCGGGCTTCCGGATCTACGATCACATCGATGATACAAGGTTCGCCCGACGCCAGTGCCTCTTTTAGGGCACCTGCGAATTGGCCGGGAGTGTCGACACGAAATCCCCGACACTCGAATAATTCGGCGAGCTTGGCGAAATCGGGATTACCATGATCGACACCGATGACTGGACCGTAAGCCTCGACTCGCTTGCGTTGCGAGCCGAGACGAAAATTGTTGAAAACGACCAGCACCGCCGGCAACCGCTCCCGCGCCATGGTCTCAAGGTCGCCGAGCTGCAGCATCAGATCACCGTCGCCAACACAGGCGATGACCGGTTGGTCTGGACGCTCCCACTTCGCACCCATCGCGAGGCCGAGGGCACAACCCATGGCACCAAGCCGGGTCGAGACCAAATGCGTGCCCGGCGGATCGACCGCCGCCATGAAGCCGTAGAACCCGTGATCTCCCGCTCCATGGGTGAAGATCGTCTCCGGTGGTTGTTCGAGCAGGGCGGCGACAATTTCCTGCGGTTGCACCTGACCGTTGTCGGGCTCCGACGCGATCCAGTCGGCACGCCAGGCCGCGTATCGCTGGTCGAGGGATGCCGTCCAATTTCGACGTGCGTCCGGCACATCTAACGGCGTCCTTTCCAATGCTTGATTGAGTGCTTCCGTAAACGCCCTTGCATCCGCGACAGCGGCGACCGTCACCGGATATTCGCGTCCGATCGCCGCCGGATCGATGTCGATTTGAATGAGCGGCGCACCGACCGGCAGCAGTTCGCCGCGCGAAGTTTGCAGATCCGACAAGCGGGACCCGATGGCCAGCACCAAATCCGCTTCCCGGATGGCGTCGCCGATTGGCTCGTAGCCGATGATGCCGGACGCGCCGAGCACCAAGGGATGAGTTTCCGGCAACACACCGCGCGACGTCGGGGAATTGACCACCGGTGCCTGAAGCATCTCGGCGAGCGCCAGGATCGCCGCCCCCGCGCCGGAATAATTGGCGCCGCCACCGATCAAGATGACGGGGCGCTCCGCGTTCCTCAATAAGTCGACCACCTGGGCAACCGCGTCCGGATCGGGGAAAGGCCGCAACATGGGAGCGATGGCCTTTACCGGTGCCGGCACATCCCCCTCACCCAAATCCTCCACCGAGACATCTATCGGAATATCGATCTGTGCCACGCCAGGCTTGCCGCTAACACTTTCCCGGAGCGCGTCCCGCACCGCCGCAACCGCTTGATCAGGCCGCTCGACACGGGTTTGAAATTTAACGAAATCGCCGACCGGTTTCTGGACGTCCAGTGTTTGCCACCAACCGTTCTCCATCGCCTTTCGCTCTTGTGTCGCGCTTAAGACGACCATCGGCGTCGAATCCAAGGCTGCCGATGCAACCCCAAGGCTGGCCGCCAGCAGACCGGAACCACCATGCACCATCAAGACACCCGGCTTGCCACTGAGCCGCGCCGTCGCATCGAGGATCGCCGCCGCCACCTGTTCGTGGCGAATGCCGACGTAGCGGGCTTGGTTTTGGGACGCGAGGGCAGATGCGTAAGGTGCCGAGGTCGAACCCACCATACCGGCGAAATGTGTCACCCCCGCCCCGAAGAGTTGCTCCAATACCGCTTTATAAACTTTCATATGGTCGCTCCAAATCACACTTCAGCAAGACACTCTAGGTAGCCGTTTCAAGTCACCTCACCAGTACCGTGGCAATTTTACCATACCGCGCATAAATCATTCCCAGGGGGATACGATTACTGATGGATTGGTACACAAAGCGGAAATTCGGCGATCTTGCGGATGACGCAGCGCGCAAATACGGCGACCGGGAAGCATTGGTCTTCGAGGACGAACGATACAGCTTCGCCGAACAAGCCGCGGAGATCGACCGTGCCGCGAAAGGATTGATGGCGGCCGGCGTCGAGAAGGGCGACCACGTGGCGCTTTGGCTCAATAACCGAGCCGATTGGATGTTCATCGCCTTCGGACTCGCCAAGATTGGCGCGGTTATGGTGCCGGTCAACACGCGGTTCCGCACCAATGATCTGGACTATGTCCTGCGCCAGTCGGACAGCAAAATGTTGATCACCCACGATCAATCCGGCCCAATCGACTACCTGGCCATGGTGCGCGAAGTCGTCGATCTGCCGGACAGTGAAGCGGCGATCGACGACCCCAATTTTCCCAAACTGCGTCGCGTACTCATTCTGGGCGACCCAGGCTCCGGTGGCGCAGCCGCGTGGACGGATGTGACAAGATCGGGAGAGGGCGTCACGGACGCGGAATTGGAGCAGCGCGCCCAATCCGTCGACCCGGATGACCCGGTCATCATTATGTACACATCGGGTACGACGGGATTCCCGAAGGGGGTCGTGCATTCGCATAAACTGATCCGAAACATTGGGGATCGCGGGTTCCGGATGGCGATCGATTCCAACGACACGATCTTGAACTATTTACCGCTCTTTCATGCCTTCGGATATTCCGAAGGTGCCCTGATGTCGTTGATAACAGGTGCCCGCCAGATCGTGACGGAAACGTTCGATCCGGACGAATGCCTCGACTTGGTGGCGAAAGAATCCGCGAGCGTGATGCACGGGTTCGAAGCACATCTCAAGGCTCTCACCGAAGCTCAGGAGGCCAAATCGCGAGATGTCTCCAGTTTGCGTACCGGCCTGTTCGCCGCAGGTATGCATAGTGCCACTCCTGTGGCGAAACGTGGTAATCGCGTGTTGGCGCCCCTGCAATCGGTTACGGGCTACGGCATGACGGAAATCTGGGTTGGAGTAGGGATTGGCGCACTCGACGACGACGAAGAGAGCCGATGTGCCTCCTCCGGCGCAATTGGGATAGGCTACGAGTTACGCATCCTCGATCCGGAGACCGGCGCCGAACAACCCGTCGGTGAGCCCGGTGAGCTGCAGGTCAGAGGCTACAGCCTGATGCTGGGATACTACAAGAAACCAGAAGAGACGGCGGCAGCGTATGACACGGACGGCTGGTTCAAGACCGGCGATTCCGCGGTCTGGCTGCCCAACGGTTACATGCGGTTTCTGGGCCGCTACAAAGACATGCTGAAAGTCGGCGGCGAGAATGTCGACCCGATGGAAGCCGAAGGATTGCTGCTGGAACACCCGGAAGTCCATCAAGTCGCCATCGTCGGTATGCCGGACCCGCGTTTGACCGAAGTTGGCATCGCCTACGTTCAACTTATCCCCGGATCACAGATGGACGAAGACGCCGTGATCGCTCATTGCCGAGGAAAATTGGCGAGCTTCAAAATCCCGCACCACGTGGTTTTCGTGGACGATTTCCCGATGACCGCTTCCGGCAAGATCCGCAAGGTTGAGCTACGCGAAGAAGCAAAAACTTTAGGAAAATAAAATACTTAGCGCCCTTCCCCTTGACTTCGCGACTCGGAAGGCGCATGTACCCTCCAGAACGCCCAAGATCGCGCAACAGCGCTGCGATTTTTGAAAAAAGAACAAAGCAACGAATCTGGGCCGTTCCTATTTTTCTCATACCGTTTCTTCCAATTGCGCGTGGATGACGGCGACGCGGCAGATTTGCGCTCGCTACAGCGACGTCCATTTGACGCAAAGGATACTTACGTTTTGACGACAACTAGTTTTTCCGAGCTCGGCCTGATCGAGCCTATTATTCGTGCCTTAACAGCACAAAATTACACAACACCGACACCAATCCAGGAAAAAGCCATTCCGCAATTGCTCGACAATTCGGACCTGCTTGGCATCGCGCAAACGGGCAGCGGCAAAACCGCAGCTTTCGTTTTGCCGATCCTGCAACACCTGACCAATGATGGGCAAAAACCCTCCCCGAAAGGTGCTCAGGCGCTGATCCTCGCTCCAACGCGGGAACTTGCCCTGCAAATCGGTGATTCCGTGAAAGCCTACTCTCAATTTCTCGGCCTCCGGCATACGGTCATCCTCGGCGGCGTCAACCAGAACCCGCAAGTGAAGGCTATGGCCCGAGGCGTCGATATCTTGATCGCCACGCCGGGACGCCTGCTTGATCTGATGAACCAAGGTCACGTGCATCTTGGCGATGTGGAGCATCTGGTACTCGACGAAGCGGACCGCATGCTCGACATGGGTTTCATCAAGGATGTCCGCAAGATAGTGCGCGCGACATCGGATGATCGGCAAACGTTGCTGTTCTCGGCGACAATGCCGCAGGAAGTGGCACGCCTCGCGAGCGATATTTTGTACGAACCGGTGCGAATCGATATCGCGCCGAAGGCGGTCACCGCCGACCGGATCGAACAGCACGTGTATCACGTGCCCGCGTCGAAAAAGGGCACTTTGCTGACCGAACTTTTGGCTGACAATGCGCTATACCGGGTGATCGTGTTCACGCGAACCAAACACCGCGCAAACCGGGTCGCTAAGCAATTGGGACAGTCGGGAATCGAAGCGGCCGCCATTCACGGCAATAAATCGCAAGCGGCACGTCAACGAGCACTCGACGGGTTCAAATCGAACCAGGTCCGCGTGCTGGTCGCCACCGACATCGCCGCGCGCGGTATTGACGTCGACGGTGTGACCCACGTTATCAACTTTGAGCTACCGAATGAGCCGGAGAGCTACGTCCACCGGATCGGCCGGACGGCCCGCGCTGGTGCCGAAGGGATTGCACTGTCGTTCTGTGACCCGGCGGAACGCGATTATCTGCGCGGCATCGAACGCTTGATCAAACGCTCCATCGACGTGGTCGAGCATGAGCTAAGTGCCAGCGCAGCCAATCAAGATGAGCCAAAATCACATCGGCCCCGGCCACACGGCAAACCGCAATCCAAGCGCCCGAACGGCGGCAACGGCAAGCGCCGCCGCAACCGTAGCGGAAATCGTCCGAAAGCGGCATAGCCGCACGATTGACTTCGCCTGCTGCTTGCCTACCCTGATTCGACACCACGGGTAGGCAGGCGCATGGCGGATTCCAGCATTCTCTTCAAAAACTTCGCTTTGCTCGATGTCGAGTCGGGTACCCTAAAGGGCGGGTACCAGGTCCTGGTACGGGATGGCAGGTTCGCCGCCGTGGAACACGGTGCGATCAATGCAGACGGTGCGCTGGAGATCGATCTTGGCGGGCGTACTCTGATGCCGGGCTTGATCGACTGCCACGTCCATATTCACCCGCTCATCCTGCCGACAACGCCACAAATGCTGCCGTCGCTGATCACGGCGCATGCGCTCTCCACACTCGAAGGCATGCTGCTGCGCGGATTTACCACTGTGCGTGATGCAGGTGGTGCCGATGCGGGACATCGCCAGGCGGTGGAACACGGTATTTTTCGAGGACCGCGTCTGTTTGTCGCCGGTCGTGCGATCAGTCAGACCGGCGGGCACGGCGACCCGCGCACTTCCGCCAATCAATTCGAGCCCTGCGAATGCGCGGCGCATCTCTCGGGCTTCGGGCTCGGTCGGATCGCCGATGGTGTCGCCGAAGTGCGTAAAGCGGTGCGTGACGAAATTCGCCAGGGCGCCGACCAGGTCAAACTGATGGCGGGCGGTGGCGTCACATCGCAATCCGATCCTATCGACCAACTACAATACTCCGATGAGGAAATCGCCGCCGTGGTCGATGAAGCAAGGCGCTCCCACACCTATGTCATGGCGCATGTTTATACAGCCGCGGGCATCCGGCGTTGCATCGAATTGGGCGTGCGCACGCTGGAGCATGCCAACCTCATCGACGAGGATGCCGCCGCGCTGGCTGCCGATGCAGGTGCTTACATGGTTCCGAATCTGATCTGTTACGACAATCTGGGTAAGCGGGGATTGGAGCTGGGTTACACGCCGGAAGCCATGGCGAAACTGGGCGACGTCGCGGGCGCAGGCGCTCGCTCGCTGGAGATTGCGACGCGCGCGGGACTAAAGCTCGCGTATGGCACCGACATTTCCCGCTCACCCGAACTGCAGTCAGACGAGTTCCTGCTGCGCGCCGAAGTATTGAAGCCGGCAGACATTATCCGCAGCGCGACGCTAATTGGCGCGGAAGTTGTACGCCAGAAAGGCGAGCTTGGGATTATCGCGCCAGGCGCCATCGCCGACCTTCTGGTCGTGGACGGCAACCCGCTCGAAGACCTCAAACTCCTGACCGATCAGGGCGCCTGCATGCCCGCCATCATGAAAGACGGCGCCTTCGTGAAGAACACGCTCTAAGCTGCGGCTTCGATCGCCGTTAGCATTTTCATGTTCTCCAGCGTCTGGGCGCAGGCACGAGCCGCTTCCGCACCCTTCACCTTGAAGTGCTCGAAGAAATACCGCTCGTGCTCGCCGCTTTCGTGGAAATGGTGCGGCGTCAGGACGACGGACAATACAGGCACTTCCGTCTCCAGCTGCACTTGCATCATCCCGCTGATCACCGCGTCAGCGACGAACTCATGACGGTAGATGCCGCCGTCCACCACAAGGCCCGCCGCGACGATGGCGGAATATTTACCAGACTTCGCAAGCAGCTTTGCTTGCAGAGGAATTTCATAACTGCCGGGTACTTCGAAGAAATCGATGCGATCGTTCGACACATTGAGACTTCCGATGGCGTCGACGAACGAAAGCCGACATTGATCGACAATTTCCCGATGCCAACATGCTTGTATGAAAGCGACACGGCCGGTGCCGGGCGCTGTTTTAGTCGTGTTTTCAAAGCTCTGATTCATGGCGAATCCTCTCCGTTAGAGACCAGAATCAGGACGTGACGGGAGACATTCTGCCATGGTGCAAGACAAGCACCATCGATTTCGCGTTTCCCGCTCTCTTCCATCCGGACTATGACCGTCGGCTTCGGAATTACACCGAATCTGCTGACCCCACCGAACCTTGGTGGGCGCTCGCGGGCTGATGCGTGGGCCGATGAGCCCGTTGCGCAATTACCGCCGGTGGGGAGTTTCACCCCGCCCCGAGAACGTTCGCCGCCGGCGCAACAACGCGCTGACGACAATACTGAACTAATCTCCGATCCCCATCATTTCAAGCACGCAGTTGTGAATTCCGTTGAGGGCCAAGAGTTATTAGGGTGCGGCAATTTTCTTATTAGCAGAAGGTGATTGAACGTGAAGCATCTTGTATTGGCATTGATGATTGCCGTGTCGGCATCCGCAGCAACGGCACAAGACGATCTCACGATCGGCAAAAAAGTCGGCGACCGGATGGCGCCGTCATTGTCCGCGGCTGACCAAGACGGCAAGCCCCAGCACCTGCAATCATTGGCGGGGCCGAATGGATTGATCTTGTTATTTTCCCGATCACTCGACTGGTGACCATACTGTAAATCCCAGGCGGTCGTCTGGAATAAACAGCACGAAAACTTCAAGAAGCTGGGTTACAGCGTCGCAACCGTTACCCCGGATACGCCGACGAAACTCGCGCGCTTTGCCAAGCGTCGAAGTTTAAAGTTTCGAACCCTGTCAGATCCAAAAAGAGTGCTTATCCAGGCGTTTGATGTCTTGGATAAAGCCGCCGGATACGACCTACCACATCCGATCATCTTTGTGATCGATCCGAAAGGAACGATTACGCACCGCTTCTCGCGGGAATACTATACCGAGCGGCCAGCAGTTCAGGAGGTGCTCCAAGCATTGCGAAGCGAGTAAGTTAGACGATGCCGGTGTCCTGGTAGGCCGAAAGCTCCGCCTCCGACATTCCCAGCAGGTCGACATACACTTCGCGGTTGTGGGCACCAAGGGCGGGTCCCAAGGAGTCGATAGAGCCGGGCGTCGCGCTCAATCTGGGCACCGTATCCTGCAACGCCACCTCGACCTTCGAGATTGGGTCTTCAATGAAGCGGATATTTCCACGTGCCGCATATTGCTCGTCTTCGAAAATCTCGTCGATGCCGTAGACGGAGCCGCACGGCACCTGAGCCTCATTGCACTGGCCTAAGACTCCATCGCGGTCCATCGACGTCGTCCAATGGGTGACTGCTGCATCGACTGCGTTTCGGTCCGCGTCGCGTCCTGGAAAAGTGCCCCATTTCCCGTCGCCCGCGACTTCCGGCATGCCCATTAATTTAGCGAGGCGTTCGAATATCTTGTCATTTGTACAAGCGACGGCGACCCAGCGACCGTCCTTGGTCGGATAATGGCTATGCGGAATGGCGTTCTTCATCGCCGGCCCCATACGCTCGCGAATAAATCCATTGAAATGATAGGCTGCGGGGAGCTCATCGAGGAAACGGAAGATCGGTTCGTATAGACCGATATCAATGAATTGCCCTTCTCCAGTGATCTCTCGTGCACGTACCGCCATCAGCGCACCGAATGCGCCATAAAGACCAGCCAAATAATCAGGGATCGTGGGCGAGCCCGGCGTCGATGGCGGCCTATCAGGGTCGCCGGCCAGAAACGCCAATCCGCCAAATGCATTAGCGATCCGCCCAAATCCCGGCCGATTGGCATTTGGCCCGGTCTGTCCGTACCCAGTAATCCGGACCATCACCAACTTCGGGTTGAACGCGTGCAGCACGTCCCAACCGACACCCCAACCTTCCATGGTGCCGGTCTGAAAATTCTCGACGAGGATGTCGGCCTTTTCGACCAGGCGTTTCAAGATGGCGACACCGTCTGGCTTGCGAAGATCAAGTGTGACGGATTTTTTATTCCGCGCCTCGCTCAACCAACAGAGTGTGTCGCCAGAATCGGTCGGTGTGCCAAATTTCCGCATGGGGTCACCGATACCAGGCAACTCCACCTTAATGATCTCAGCTCCGAATTCGCCAAGTTGTGTGGCGCAAAACGGCCCGGCCATGAAATTCGATACATCGAGGACTCTGAGTCCTTGCAGCGGTTTCGTCGTCATCCCTCGTCCCCTTGATCCGAATGGTGCATCGCAAGGGATTAGATATAACGGCGTTCGGTCCTGACAACGCGGCCGACGGAAGTGTCGTCGCATGTCATTTGCCATAAATTCGTTTATGGAATGGGTCTGTGTCACTATAGTCCCGATCCATGGCCGACCCTTCTTCAAAAAAAGTCATTTACGCCGCGCTGATCGGCAATGGCCTCATTGCGGTGACAAAGTTCTCTGCCGCTTCAGTGACCGGCAGCTCCGCCATGCTGAGCGAAGCAATCCATTCGGTGGTCGATACCGGCAATCAAATGTTGCTGCTCTACGGCATCAAACGCTCGCAGAAACCGGCCGACGCCAAGCACCCCTTCGGCTATGGGATGGAGCTTTATTTCTGGTCATTCCTGGTGGCGATCTTGATCTTCGGGGCGGGGGCTGGCTTCTCCTTCATGGAAGGCATCAGCAAAGTCATCACACCGCATCCGGTCGCCAATCCGGAAATCAACTACGCTGTCCTCGGCCTTGCCGGTCTCTTCGAGGCGGTCGCGTGGTGGCTCGCATTCAAGGAATTCAAGAAACGGAAAGGAGATCTCGGATATTTCGAAGCCGTCCGCCGCAGCAAGGATCCGACAGTCTTCACGGTATTATTCGAGGATTCCGCTGCGATGCTCGGATTAATCGTCGCGGCGGCCGGTATCGCACTCGGCGATTGGCTCGACATTCCGGAGATGGACGGGATCGCCTCCATCGTCATCGGCGTTATTCTAGCGCTCACCGCCATATTGCTGGCCTATGAATGCAAGGGGCTGCTGGTCGGCGAAAGCGCGACCCCCGCGACGGTCAATCGCATCGAAAGATTGCTGGAAGCTGAGCGGCGCGTGAAACGAGTGAATGAAGTCCTCACCATGCATCTGGGACCGACTGACGTGTTGTTGAATATCAGTGTCGATTTTATCGACAACATGGATGCCAACGATGTGGAAGATGTTATCAGCGGTATGGAAAAGCGGATTAAGAGCGAGTTTCCGGAAATAAACCGTGTCTTTATCGAGGCGCAATCATGGCTCGGCCATCGCCGGTCGATGCGCGGCCTTTAATATTCGGGACTGTAAGCCGGCCACATCCACCCTAAATTTAGACAAAGTTCCGACGGTATCGACTAAAAGGACGAATACGAGAATGAGTGCGATTGACGCGACCGAAAACACCCGCTCTCCGGAAATCGACGCGAGTTTCGACGCCATTGTCGTCGGCGCCGGCTTCGGGGGTATGTATATGCTCCATTGTCTGCGCCAACAGGGTTTCACGGCCCGCGTCTATGAAGCGGGCAGCGGTGTCGGCGGCACTTGGTATTGGAACCGTTACCCCGGTGCGCGCTGTGACGTGGAAAGCCTACAGTATTCCTATTCATTCTCTGAAGAGCTGGATCAGGAATGGCATTGGACAGAGAAATATTCGCCCCAGCCCGAAATCCTCGACTATGCCAATCACGTTGCGGACCGCTTTGATTTACGGCAGGACATTCATTTCGACACGCGCGTGACGACGGCAGCTTTCGACGAGAGCACAAACCGCTGGCAGGTCGAGACGGATCAAGGCGACCGTGTCTCTGCGCAATTTTGCATTATGGCCGTTGGCTGCCTCTCGGCAGCGAATACCCCGGCATTCGAAGGCTTCGATGACTTTAAAGGCCCGATTTACCACACCGGCGAATGGCCGAAGGAGGGCGTCGACTTCACTGGCCAGCGCGTCGGCGTCATCGGCACGGGTTCTTCCGGCATCCAATCCATTCCGATCATCGCGGAACAAGCCAAATCGCTGGCCGTGTTCCAGCGCACGCCGAACTACGCGGTGCCGGCGTGGAACCAGAAGATGGATCCCGAGCACGAACGACGCATCAAAGAGGATTATCCCGCTTTCCGCGCCAAGGCGCGCGCGCGCCCAGTCGGCATTTATTTTCCGTTCAATTTGAAACCGGCGTTGGAAGCAACTCCCGAAGAGCGTGAAGAACAATATGAAGAGTTCTGGCAGCGTGGCGGCTTGCCATTCCTTGGAGCATTTGGAGATTTATTGTTCGAGAAGGACGCTAACGAGACGGCGGCCGTGTTCGCGCGCCGAAAAATTCGCGACGTGGTCGACGACCCTGATGTTGCCGACTTATTGAGCCCAGACAATATTTTCGGCTGTAAGCGGCTCTGCGTCGATACCGGCTACTACCAAACCTTCAATCAGCCACATGTGAAATTAGTGGACGTATCGGAGAAGCCGATTGAACGGCTGACCGAAAACGGCATTGTCACCGACGGTGTTGAGCATGAGCTCGATGCCGTGGTATTGGCGACCGGTTTTGCCGCGATGACCGGCTCTTTCGACAAGATAAAGATTACCGGACGCAACGGTCTGGCGCTGACCAAGAAATGGGAAGCGGGCCCGCGTACTTATCTGGGCTTATCGACAGTCGGTTTCCCGAATTTCTTTATGATCACGGGACCCGGCAGTCCCTCTGTCCTCGCCAATATGATTCAATCCATCGAACAGCATGCGGATTGGATGGTCGATTGCATGGGCCATATGCGGGACATTGGGGTAGAGACAATCGAGCCAAAACTCTCCGACGAGGACGATTGGGTCGACCACGTCAACGAGGTCGCTGCGATCTCACTTCGCTCAACTTGCAGTTCTTGGTATGTCGGCGCGAATATGCCCGGTCGACCCCGGGTCTTCATGCCGTATATCGGCGGTTTTCCGATCTATGTGAACAAATGCAACGAAGTCATGGATAACGGCTACGAAGGTTTTGTCTTCAACAAGACGCCGGAGACGAATGCCGCGCCGAAAATCCGACACACGGATCGATGGCATGTCGAACTAGATATGGATGTCCTCTCACCGGCCGCGGTTGCCGCGAAGCGTATTCCAATGATTTGAGGGGCTACGGCGCGGTCTGCTTCGCCAAGGTGTCCGAATAAGCATGCCAGGTCGCATAGCCGAGAATCGGAAAGACGACTATAAAGCCAATAAAGCCCGTCGCGAATCCGATCATCGTCCCGATAGAGACAATGATCGCCCATTTAAACGCCACCATGGGATTATAACGAACCACGGCGGCGCTACGAACCATCGCCGTGATGGTATCCAAGTCCTCGTTGAGAAACGCCGGTAGTGAAAATGCCGTGATACTGAAGGCAATAATGGCGAACAAAGCACCGAGAAAAGTTCCCACCGACAACATGCCGGTGCCTTTTGGCGTCGCGAGTAATGCGAAGGTTTCAGCAAAACCCGGAAACTCAATCAATCCGAAGAACAACGCGTAATTGATCATTGCCACGCGGATCCAAACCATGAAACCGATCATCAGCAACACCGCCATGAATCCGACTTGGATCGGATTCCGGGTCTTCACCACGGCGACCGCCCCCAAGCGTACGGGTTCGCCCGCACTTCGGCAGCGGCTGACTTCGTACAAGCCCATCGCCATCAATGGACCGACAATCGTAAAGCCCGCAGCCGCGGGTAAAATAACCCAATGCAAATCGAGCGCGTAGAGACCGAAGACCAGGACAATGCTGGCGGCCGCAAACACACCGCCATAAACCAGACTAAGAATCATGTTGGCCCGAAAATCCGCCCATCCTCTTTTTAACCACTGGACCGGTAGGTCGCTTGTCAGGTCCGGCGTATCGAAGGCGCGTCGGGAATGCATGGCTTCGGTCATCGCGCTTGCCCATCGGTTACCGACAAAGAGGACTGTCTCACCTGAATGTCGGGCGTTTGGCGTTGCTCGTCAATTTGGGTCGGCCAACTCTCCACGCTGAGCATCACCATTACGGCATGATTCATCAAAAATGCGACAGCAACGGCTACCATTATGACAACGACCGGATTCCTCATGACCCGCCACCTAGCGATTTCACGTATACAGCCAGCATTTTGATCGTCTCAGCATCCAAGCGGTCGCTCCAATGCGGCATCCAGCCTTTGCGCCCGTTCTGCACGGTCGTGTAAATATCCGCGTAGGCACCACCGTATAACCAATCGCCATCGGTCAAGTTCGGCGCCCCAAGGTCAGTCTTCCCGCGACCTTCCTTGCCATGACAATCGACGCAAAACTCAGTAAAGAGAGGCGCGCCCGTCGCCGCCGCCGCCGTATCGTGGGATTGCCCCGACAATGAGCGGACGTAGTTGGTGACCTGCACGACCTGGCCGCGCGTCAACAAGCCGTCTCGTCCGAACGCCAGCATCTCCGCGGTACGCGTATTTTCGTGCTGCGTGTTGATGCCGACCCGCAGCGTCTCGACGATCGCCTCTAGGCTGCCACCCCATTGCCAAGCGGGATCGGTCAAGTCCGGGAACCCGGTTTGACCACGCCCAGCTTCGCCATGACACGCGACGCAGTTCATCTTGAAAGCGGCTTTTCCACCAGCCTGAGCGATCATCACCAAGTCTGGGTCTGCTGCGATCTGTGTAGCGCTTAGCCCCGACATGCGCTTTTTCCAATCGCCCTGGCGGATGACTGCGGACCGCAGCTCGGTCTCCACGGCACCGCGCGCGGAATAGTTCAACAATCCCGGAGAGAATGTTTTCAACAACGGGATTGCCGGTAACAGCAGAACGATCACGACGGCCACCGCAATCGAAATCCCATACCAACCAACAATGACCTTCAGGACACGTGCATCGAGTTCAGTGATGCCGTTCCATTCATGGCCGGTCGTCTCTATTCCCGAGACTGGATCGAGTTCACGTTTGCTCATAGCGGTTCATCCCGCGCCAAGGGAATTTTCGACGCGCGGTCGAAAGTCTCTCGATTGCTCGGCCACAGGGCATACACGAGCACGCCGACAAATATGGCGAACAAGTATACCAACCCACCCACGCGCGCGATCATTGCCAAGTCCTCGAACATCACCGTGCCCCATACTTTTCACGACGCCACTTGTTCACGTCGACCATTGTGCCCAGCACCTGCAGGTACGCGACCAGCGCATCCATTTCCGCGAGTACCGACATATCTACACTTACGCATGTGGCGCTTCGCCTGGTTCCAGAAATTCTCGATCCCATTGATATGCGTCCGGTTGTCCGCAAAGAGTTCCGAGTGATTGATGCGGAAGT
>JABJCS010000295.1 GCA_018665505.1 Alphaproteobacteria bacterium | reverse complement strand
GTAATGTAATCGATTTATGCCCTGTGGGTGCTTTGACCTCAAAGCCTTACGCCTTCGTCGCCCGGCCATGGGAGTTGACCAAGACCGAATCGATAGACGTGATGGATGCGGTCGGCAGCAACATTCGAGTCGATGCACGAGGCAATGAAGTGCTGCGCGTGTTACCGCGCCTTCATGAAGACATAAACGAGGAATGGATTTCCGATAAAACGCGCTTTGCCTGTGATGGCTTAAGCCGCCAGCGGTTGGACCAGCCATACATCCGGAATGTGGATGGGAATCTTGAACCAGCCACTTGGCAAACCGCCCTGGCGTTGACAGCAGCAAAGTTAAAATCGGCAGGCGGTAAATCCGCCGCAATTATCGGTGATCAAGCTTGTGTCGAATCTATGTTCGCTCTCAAGCAATTGATGGACGGCATTGGGTCCGGAAACATCGATTGTCGCCAAGACGGTGCGGCCATGGATGCGGGTGCCGCGGCGAGCTATCGCTTTAATACGACGATTGCCGGAATCGAAGAAGCCGACGCTTGTCTTATCATTGGCTCTGATCCTCGGGTGGAAGCGCCGGTATTGAATGCGCGTCTTCGGAAGCGTTATTTGATGGGTGGCTTTAAGATTGGTGTTGTCGGACAACAACGCGATCTCACCTATAAGTACGACTATCTTGGTGCGGGCGGCGATACTTTGAAGCAAATTGCCGACGGCTCGCATCCCTTTGCGGAAATTTTGCGGAATGCCGAACGCCCGATGTTGATCCTTGGTACCGTTGCGTTGTCTCGGACTGATGGTAGCGCAGTTCTTGCGGCGGCTCGAAAAATTGCCTCGGACACTGGTATGGTGGCAGACGGATGGAACGGTTTCAACGTTCTCCAAACAGCCGCCTCCCGCGTGGGCGGTATGATGCTCGGATGTGTACCTTCCGCTGATGGACGGGGAACTAAAGAAATTCTCGCGGGCGCTCAGAGTGGCGATATATCCGTTGTCTATCTGCTCGGCGCTGACGAAATCGATACATCCGCACTTGGGCAAGCCTTCGTGATTTATCAGGGGCACCACGGTGATGTTGGCGCACACCGCGCAGATGTCATCTTGCCGGGGGCGGCTTATACCGAAAAGAACGCGATTTACGTAAACACCGAAGGCCGGGTGCAACTCGGTGAACGCGCAGCATTTCCGCCGGGCGAGGCACGGGAAGATTGGGCGATTATCCGGGCTTTGTCCGGTGAGATGGGTATTGCCTTGTCGTATGACACGCAAACGGCTCTTCGCGAGAAGATGCAAGCGACGCATCCCGCATTTTTGGCTTTAGACATGGTCGAAGCAGCCGAATGGAGCGAATTCGGCGACGCGGGAGAGATCGATGATGCGCCATTCGAAAGCGCTGTCGGTAATTTCTATATGACAGATCCCATTAGCCGGGCGTCCGAGACGATGGCGAAATGCGTGGACGAAATTCTCGGCACAGCGGAGGCGACGGGGACCGATGGCTGAACTCTGGGACGGCTATATCGGGCCGACACTCTGGATCGTGCTCGGTATCGTGGCGATTGTGGTGCCCGTTCTTTTGAGCGTCGCTTATCTGACTCTTGCCGAGCGTAAAGTCATTGGTTGGATGCAATACCGAAAAGGCCCGAATGTCGTCGGCCCCTTCGGTTTGCTGCAGCCATTGGCGGACGGTGCGAAGCTATTTCTGAAAGAAACAATCGTGCCGTCGGTGGCGAACCGGGTGATGTTTATCCTCGCACCGATGATTACGTTTATTCTAAGTTTAATCGCATGGGCCGTGATCCCATTCGACTCAAACCTGGTTGTGGCGGACATCAACGTCGGTGTTTTGTATTTATTTGCGATATCGTCGCTTGGTGTCTACGGGATCATCATGGCGGGATGGGCGTCCAATTCGAAATATGCCTTTTACGGGGCTCTTCGGTCCGCGGCCCAAATGGTCTCTTATGAAGTATCCATTGGCTTCGTTATTGTGTCGGTTCTATTGGCGGTAGGCTCATTGAACCTGTCGACGATTGTCGAATCGCAGTCCGGCGGGATCATGAACTGGCATTTTTTCGGAATTCTCTTTCCGATGTTTATTGTCTTCATCATTTCTGCCTTGGCCGAAACCAATCGGGCGCCTTTTGACCTTCCGGAAGCGGAAGCGGAGTTAGTTTCCGGGTATAACGTCGAATATTCCGCGATGACCTTCGCCATGTTCTTTCTCGGCGAATACGCGAATATGATACTGATGAGTGGTATGACCGCAATCCTCTTCCTCGGCGGTTGGATGGCACCATTTGATTTCGCGCCATTCACTTGGATCCCTGGACCGATTTGGTTTGCCTTAAAAATCGGCGCTATCTTGTTCATCTTTTTGTGGGTTCGCGCGACATTTCCGCGCTATCGCTACGACCAATTGATGCGGCTCGGATGGAAAATATTCTTACCGTTGTCGTTGTTCTGGGTGGTGTTTACCGCCGGTTTCTTGCTTGTGTTCGACATGGTTCCCCCGATAGGTGGCGCATGACTAATCGCCCCACAGTGTTAGAGAAAGAGTAGGCCTATGGCGTTTATTGATCGAACGGCCCGCGCGTTTCTTCTGGCCGAACTTGTCCAAGGGATGTCCTTGACCCTGCGGGCGATGTTTAAACCGAAACACACGATTAATTACCCGTACGAAAAAGGCCCGCTTTCGCCACGATTCCGTGGCGAGCATGTCTTGCGTCGTTACCCAAACGGTGAAGAGCGTTGCATTGCCTGTAAGCTTTGTGAAGCTGTGTGTCCCGCGT
The DNA here is from genome assembly GCA_018665505.1 of Alphaproteobacteria bacterium. Next base: position 245 of record JABJCS010000295.1, on the reverse strand, counting down.
TGGCAATTACCATTGAAGCGGACCCCCGCGAAGATGGTAGTCGGCGGACGACTCGCTACGACATCGACATGACCAAATGCATTTATTGCGGCTTCTGCCAGGAAGCATGTCCGGTCGATGCCATCGTAGAAGGGCCGAACTTCGAGTACGCGGCCGAAACGCGAGAAGAATTGTTCTACAACAAAGAAAAATTGCTCGATAACGGCGATCGTTGGGAGCATGAAGTCGCAGCCAATCTTGAATTG
>JABJCS010000294.1 GCA_018665505.1 Alphaproteobacteria bacterium | reverse complement strand
ATGCCACCAATACCCGTCCTCGTCGCGGTGACCGAGATCCTTGATCGAAAACCAACCGTCGCGGCGTTTGAGCATAATTTCGCCGACCTGACCCGCTGCGCAGGATTGGCCATTCGCGTCGTGAATGTCGAGGACGACACCCGGCACCGGTTTACCGAGAGCGCCCGGACGGACGTCGAAATCCGCTGCACCTGGATAGCTTGCCAGGACGACGCCGACTTCCGTGGTGCCGTAGATGCTGCAGACCGGCACACCAAACGTCTGTTCGACCCAGGTTTCGGTATCACTGTCGATCGGTTCTCCGGTGAAGGATAGCTTTTCGATACGGCTATCGTCCGCTGGGCCGCATCCGGCGTTTTTCATCATGCGGTAATGGGTCGCCGCCGCCGACAAGTTGGTGATACCCATCTCCTGAATGGCATTAAACAGGGTCTTAGCGTCGAAGCGTCCCGCGTAACTGGCAATCTCAACCCCCATGGCCATAGGAGCCAGCGTGCCGTGCCAGAGGCCGTGGCCCCACGCGGGCGACGACGGGCACATATACCGATCGCCAGGGCGCACACCGGTAGCGTAGAGAGCCGCGATTATCACCGTGACGATGGCGCGGTGGCGATGCTTCACCGCTTCGGGTAATTCCCGGGTCGTGCCCGAAGTGTATTGGTACATCGCCATGTCGTCGGCGCTTGTATCCGGGGTGAAGGTGGCCGATTGCGTCTGAAGGGTTTCGATAAAGCCCTCTTCAACGAGGACTGTTCGAACACTCCCTTCGAGTTGGGCTTCATTGGCGAGGTTTTCAGTCGTTAACAGAAATTTGGGATCGCAATCTTGTAAGCGCAACCGTAACCCATCAGGGCCAAACAGCGTGAACAACGGCACCGCGACGGCGCCCATTTTCATCGCGCCGTAAAGACTGAGATAGAAGGCGAGTGACGGCTCCAACATAATCGCGATACGGTCGCCCTTTTGAACGCCGTCGGCGATGAGCCAATTCGCGAACCGGTTCGACCAGTCGCGTAGTTCGCCGAAGGTCGCCGACTCGTAGGTTCCATCGTCTCGTGCAACGCGGATGGCGGTGCGATCCGGTGCGTGCCGGTCGATGCATTCGTGGCCGATGTTCAATTGCGCGCGGTCGCCGTCGAACAGATCCCACAACGCATCCTTGGAAAAGTGACGATGCGCTTCCGCGTATCCGGTAATGTCAGTCAATCGTGCCATTGCTGAGTGTCGTTTTAGATTGGTGGGTGCCTGAACGCATGTTAAAAGGCGGGTCCCGTCAGGATTTATGACAACGGACCTTTTCCGCAAGTGAGACCGTATTTTTATCGGGCAATGGCGACCTGCCGACGCCTTTTCTATTTGCTCATCCGCACCCGCCTCGATGAGGCTCATACGGCGGCGTACAAGTTGCGGACGCGGCAACTGATCGGGGCGTCCTGTTCGCATGGCATTATCCTTTCCTATCCGAAATCTGGGCGCACTTGGGTCGAATCGATGCTGTCGCGCCTGTATGTGCGGCGTTTTGGCCTGCCGGATACGCGGATTTTGGATTTTCAAGAAGACCGTGAGGAATTACCGGGCCTGCCTTATTTCTTCTTCACCCATGACTACGCCCATGTGACCCACGGGCAGTGGCTTATCCCGCAGCGCCGTCGACGTCGTCATTTTCGCGCGACACCGACCGTCTTTATCGTGCGCTATCCGATCGACACCGCCGTTTCGATGTATTTCCAGCAGTCACGTCGGGAACGAAACCTTGATCAAGTCGATATATACGAGTTCGTCACGACCCATCAGGGCGGGTTGGAGACCATCATCGAGTTCATGAATTTTTGGGCCCGCGAACTACCTCATATTCGCAAACATAAGATCGTCCGTTATGAGGACCTCTCCTCCGACGCCTACCAATCCTTTGGTGAAATCGCCCGTTTTTTCGATCTCGATTTCGAGGATGCGGATATTCGTGAAGCGGTCGAGTTTGCCCGCTTCGATAATCTACAGCAGTTGGAAAAGGACGGTAAGCTGGCCGATTGGCGGTTTTCGGAATCCCGTGTCGAGGATCAAGACGACATGAAAGTGCGGAGGGGCAAGGTCGGTGGGTACAAGGATTACTTCGATGAGGCGCAATGCAAGGAACTCGAACGAATCGTCGCAGAGTCCCTCGATCCGGTCTATGGTTACTAATGTCCGCCAACCGGATCAAGGATGGAATGGGTATGCGTAACATCGCTTTGACGGTCTTAGGTTTCGTAATGGTTCTTTGTCCTTTGGCGCTTTGGGTCGCCTGGACGGATACGATTTTCTACGGAATTCTGCTCACCTTCGGCGTGACTTTTTGCGCCATTTGTCTGATCGACAACATGCGCTCGCAGAATGATTCTGGCTGAGTGCGGCCGGGCGGTATTCTTAACTTTGAACGAATGAGGGATTTCGATGCGCGTCTGTAGTTATCTTGAGAATGGTGAGCGGCGACTGGGTTTGTTGAGGAGTGATGCGGTGGTTCCGGTGGCGGCATTGGACGCCGCGATGCCGAATGAATTGAGCGATATCCTGCGTAGAGAAGGTGGGCTCGAGGCGCTCAAGGCATTGGACGCTAAGGCTAATGCATCAGACGGCATGTCGCTCGCGGCGCTGACGCTAGATCTGCCGGTAAGGGGTTCCGGCAAGATATTTTGCCTCGGTCTGAACTACGCGGCCCACGCGGCGGAAGGTGGTCACGCTAAGCCCGAATATCCTTCGTTTTTCATGCGCGGCGAGACGTCGTTCACGGCGCCTGGTCAACCCATCGTTCGCCCGCGCCTCTCGGAGCAGCTCGACTACGAAGCGGAAATGACTCTCGTCATCGGTAAGAAAGCGCGCCATGTCTCTAGCGAGAACGCGCTCGATTACATCGCTGGGTATACCTGCGCAAACGAGGGATCGGTGCGGGAATATCAGCGAAAGACCTCGCAATGGACCATCGGTAAGAACTTCGATCTCAGCGGTTCCATGGGGCCGTTTTTCGTCTCCGCTGATGAGGTTCCGCCAGGCGGCAAGGGGCTGAAGATCGAATGCCGCCTCAATGGCGAGGTGATGCAAAGCGCGAATACCGACAGCATGCTTTGCGATGTGCCGATGGCGATTGAACTTTTGAGTGCTGCCCTGACCTTGGAGCCGGGTGACTTGATACTGACCGGTACACCGGAAGGTGTGGGCCATGCCCGCACCCCGCAAGTCTGGATGAAGCCCGGCGATACGGTCGAAGTGGAGATAGAGGGGATTGGATTGTTGCGGAATCCGATCGTAGCAGAAGATTACTCATGAAAGAGATCACTCGCATCAATCACGTTGGTCTTCGGATCCGGGATTTGGAGCGTAGCCGAGCATTCTATGAAGTACTGGGTTTCGAGTTTATCGTCGGACCGATCGGTCCGGAACCGGTCGCTGTCATGGAACATCCGTCCGGCGTGAACATCAATTTTATCTTGAACGCCGGCGACGATGCTTCCGCGGACAATATCCTGATGGACGTATCGGCGAAACACACGGGTTATACTCATATTGCGCTCGAAATAAGCGACAGAGTGTCGGTGAAACAGCAACTTACCAAGGCCGGCGTGTCGATCACCGAGACGGTTGAGCTTCTGGATGGCGCGGTGTTTTTCTTCATCCGTGACCCGGACGGGAACGTCATCGAGTTCCATCAACCGGGGTAGCCGTCTCAACCGGATTAAATGCACGAATGATTGGCGAAGAAGGTGGAACCCGTCACCGCAAACTAGAATAGGATGCGCCCGATTGCGGAAACCTTCTGTTCGAAGATATCTAGTCTGGCTGTTGGCGGTTTATGTCTGCGTTTTGCCGTGGACCTCGGTTTGGGGAGCTGGCGGGAGCGTCGCCTCGGGACCGGGAGTGGTGGAAATTCCAGTGCGCATTGCCGGCGAATGGCAATCCATGCGGATATACTATTTCAAACCTCACAGATATCATGCTGACAGACCGGTGGTGTTTGTCATGCACGGGGTCAAACGCAACGCCGATGTCTATCGGAATGCGTGGAAAGAGTTGGCTCGGCAGCACAACTTGTTGGTCGTGGTACCTGAATTTTCAAAAAAACAATTCCCCGGCTCCCGTAGCTATAATCTTGGGAATGTCTTTGCGCGAGGAGGTGCGTTAAATCCTGCGAGCGAATGGAGCTTTACGATCATCGACCAGCTGTTTGCGAAATTCGCCGATCTGTTTGGGAGCGCGTGCTCCAAATACAGTATTTTCGGCCATTCGGCGGGTGCTCAATTCGTGCACAGAATGGTCCTGATGTCTCCGCAGTCGCCGTTCGATATGGCCATAGCCGCCAATGCGGGTTGGTATACTTTGCCCGACTTAAACCAGGCTTGGCCTTATGGATTGCAGGGTACGAGCGTGGATGAGGATGCGCTCTTAGCGCCGTTTGCACGTAAATTAGTCGTTTTATTGGGGGAGAAGGACAACGATCCCCAGGGTAAGTACCTTAACCGCTCCAAAGGAGCGATGGCTCAGGGGCCGCACCGTTT
>JABJCS010000293.1 GCA_018665505.1 Alphaproteobacteria bacterium | reverse complement strand
CTGGTCGCGGCGATACTTGGTGCCGAATTATGGTGCCAGTGACAGGCAACAAAAATACGCGTTGAACGTCCTCACCGAAATACTAAGCGGCGGCACGACCGGTCGTTTCTATCGCCGCCTCGTCGTCGAACAGGCGCTCGCAGCGCACGCCGGTGCTTGGTATTCCGGAGACAACCGGGGCCCCGGCGTGTTTGGCTTCTATGGTTCTCCGCGCCCCGGGCGCACCCTCGACGAGATCGAAACCGCCATCGAAGCCGAAATCGCGGCCGTGCTCGAAAATGGCGTCACCGATGAGGAAGTCAAATTGGCCGTCGAACGCATGCAGGCAGAAGCCGTCTTTGCCCGCGATTCCCTGAATGCTCCGCCCCGCATACTCGGAAATGCACTGATGTCCGGCCAATCCATCGAAGATGTGGAAGCCTGGCCTGAACGCATTGGCGCGGTCACCAAACAAGCGGTGGACGCGGCGGCGCGTGCTGTCCTACGTACAGGCGGCACCGTGACCACCCGTCTCACCCCGCAATCCAAACCGGAGAAAAAGTCATGATCCGGCCACTTTCTATACATCGGGCAACACGGGCGACCGTCGCATTCTTGCTGATCGCCATGGTGGCCTTCATCGGTCAGGCCCGCGCCATCGACATCCAACCGGTTGTGAGCCCGGGCGGAATCAAGGCCTGGCTGGTGCGTGATACATCTGTCCCCGTACTGTCTATTGAGTTTTCGTTTCGTGGCGGGCGCACTTACGACCCGGCCGATAAAGCGGGCCTCTCCAGTCTTCTTAGCGGCCTTTTGGACGAAGGCGCGGGCTCGCTCGACAGTAAGGCGTTTCAGGCCGAATTGCAGAACCGTTCAATCAAAATGAGCTTCTCCAGCGGCCGTGATACGTTCCGAGGCAGTCTCAAGATGCTGAACAAGCATCGCGATCGGGCGATCGAACTACTCGATATGGCACTGACCAAGCCACGCTTCGATAGCGAACCCTTGGAACGCATGCGCCAGCAATCCTTGATATCCTTGAAGCGGCGCTCCACGAATCCGGATTACATTGCCGGGCGAACCTGGGCGACGGCCGTCTTCGGTGATCATCCATATGCGATACCGTCGAGCGGCACACCCGCGACCATCGCCGACATCAGCCAGGGCGACCTGCATGAATATGTCCGCGAGCGTTTCGCACGCGACCTGTTGATAATCGGTGTTACCGGGGACATCACCGCCGAGGAATTGGCGCCGCTGCTGGATCGGGCCTTCGGGTCCCTGCCTAAATCAAAAGTTTTGCCAACCATCGCCGAGGCCGCGCCGCGTCTGACCGGCGATACCTATGTGGTGGAATTGGATGTTCCACAAAGCTCGATTATATTTGGGCAACCGGGTCTGCGCCGCGACGATGCCGATTGGTACACCGGCTTGGTGATGAACTACATTCTGGGTGGTGGCGGATTCTCATCACGTCTCTACAGTGAAGTGAGGGAGAAGCGCGGCCTCGCCTATTCCGTCGGCACCGGTCTGCACCCGATGCGGCTCTCGGCATTGATCTCCGGCGGTGCGGGGACGAAGAACGCGAACGTCGCCGAGTCGTTAAAAATTATCCGTACGGAATGGGATCGCATGCGCACAGGCGGCGTGACGCCAGATGAACTTAGTCGCGCAAAATCCTATCTGACGGGATCGTTTCCATTGCGTCTCAGCTCGACCGACCGGATCGCCCGCATGCTGGTCTCGATCCAATACCACAACCTTGGGATCGACTATATCGACAAACGTGCGAACTATATCAACGTGGTGAGCGCGGAGAACATCGCAAAACTCGCCCGCCGCTTACTAGATCTCGGAAAATTGACCTTCGTCGTGGTTGGCAGACCGGCGGCTGTCATACCAACCGCACCCGCCCCGCAAATTTAGGGTCAAATCCAAGAGGATAACAATTGGTTGCGTCCCAGAGTAGGGTCGGACACTATCCATAGGGTTCGAGCATGTCCTATATACATAAAATAGACGGATGTTTTGCCGACAAGATCGGCGACGGCGGCGTTTCGGCGGCGGGCTATGACCGACGCCGCGCGGAAGCTGTGGAAGCGCTTGCGCGGATCGCAGGATCAACCGACCGCGAGTACATGACGGTCCTCAAGCTGCCCGACCGGCGGAACGATATCGACACCCTGCAGCAAGCGGCAGAGCGGCTGCGCGAGACGTGCAGTGATATACTTGTCGTCGGCACCGGCGGGTCGAGCCTTGGCGCCAGAACGCTCTGCGCCCTGCAAACGACCCGCGAACCGACACTCCATTTCCTGGAGAATGTCGACCCGCACGGGGTCGACTCCCTCCTCGCCAGCCTAACGCCGGAGAAAACCGGTACACTCTTCGTCTCGAAATCGGGCGGCACGCTGGAGACCATCGCCCTGACCATGGTGGTTCAAGGTTGGCTTCTCGACTGTTGCGGACCCGACGCACTCAGTCATCGGGGCTTCGCGATCGTGGAGCGTGGCGATAATCCGCTGTACCGATTGGCACAACGCTACAATATTCCCGTGATCGCCCACGACCCCTATGTAGGCGGCCGCTATTCCGTCTTCTCGTCGGTCGGCTTACTCCCGGCGATGATCGTCGGCCTCGACCCAATTGCTATTCGTGAAGGTGCGCAGGACTTGGTGGCCAAATGCCTCGCTATGCCGCAAGACGCAGCGCCGGTAGAAGGCGCGGCCCTGGCGGCGGCGCTCGTGGACGAACGTGATATCTCAATCTCCGTGCTGATGCCCTATCGCGACCGGCTCTCGGACCTGGCCCTCTGGTATCGCCAGCTTTGGGCGGAGAGTCTCGGTAAGAACGGCAAGGGGACAACCCCGGTCCAAGCGAGTGGCACAGTCGATCAACACAGTCAGTTGCAGCTCTACCTTGATGGTCCCGCCGATAAGTTGATCACTCTCGTCACCTCTCCGGCGGCGGGAGACGGCATGATCATTCCACCGGCAATCGCGGGCAATGCAGGTCTCGATCATCTTGCCGGGCGGAGTGTCGGCGATCTTCTCGATGCATCCTCCGACGCCACCGCGAAAGCATTAACCGATCAGGGCAGACCAGTGCGCGAAATTCGCATCCCGCAGCTCGACGAATTCGCGCTCGGCGGATTGATGATGCATTTCGTCCTCGAGACGTTATTAACCGCTGATCTATGGAAGGTCGATCCGTTCGGGCAGCCGGCCGTGGAATCCGGTAAGGTACTCGCCCGCGAACGCCTCGCCGATACACAAGGGAGTGCCGCATGACAATCCGCCGCCTTCCGGAACACGTCGTCAACCGCATCGCCGCTGGTGAAGTCATCGAGCGGCCCGCTTCGGCGGTAAAGGAATTGGTCGAGAATTCCCTGGACGCGGGTGCTTCCCGGATCGAAGTGACCGTGCGCGACGGCGGAAAATCACTAATTACCGTCACCGATGACGGCACCGGCATGACGCCGGAGGAATTGCACCTCGCGGTGGAACGCCATGCGACCTCGAAACTGCCGGAGGACGATCTGGACCATATCCGGACACTTGGTTTCCGAGGCGAAGCCTTGCCCTCCATTGGATCCGTCGGGCGGCTCGCTCTCACCAGTCGCACGGCGGAGGCCGACACCGCGTGGCGATTGACCGTCGATGGCGGCGATATAGGCGAGCTCGCACCAGCGGCCTTATCGAAAGGCACGCGGATCGAGCTCCGCGATTTATTCTATGCGACGCCCGCGCGACTTAAATTCTTGCGCGCCGATCGAACGGAATCCTCGCAAATCGGTGATGCGATCTCGCGCCTCGCCATGGCGCGCCCGGATGTATCTTTCACCCTGATCGACGGTGAACGCACGAAAATCAAACTCGAAGCCGCGCAAGGCGAACTACTCGATGCTCGGCTTCGCCGCCTCGGCGGTGTCATGGGCAAGGAGTTCACCGAGAATGCATTGCCCATTGAAGCCGAACGGGAAGGCATTCGACTGACCGGGTACGCCGGACTACCGACACTGAACCGGGGAAACGCCCAGTTGCAGTTCCTGTTCGTGAATGGTCGTTCGGTTAAGGATCGCCTGTTGTTCGGCGCCGTTCGTGGCGCCTACCAAGACTTCCTCGCCCGCGACCGGCATCCCCTAATAGCGCTTTTCCTGGAGATCGACCCGATGCTGGTCGACGTCAACGTCCATCCTGCCAAGGCGGAGGTTCGTTTTCGCGAAGCGGGCGTGGTACGGGGGCTAATCGTCGGAGCGTTACGCCATGCTTTGGCCGAGGCTGGCCATCGGGCGTCAACCAGTGTCGCGACAGCCGCACTTGGTGCGATTCATCCGGGCGCCCATACCGGCCCTGCTCTGCCGTTCGGCGGCGGCTACCCGCAACGCCCCGCATACCCGTCGTCGGGACTGTCCGATAGCGCCGCCATCTTTCAGGCACCAAACGGGCCGACCCAAGGATTGGCGCCGACCGCGCCGCCGACCGCGCAGCATGATGACACCGACGGCACGCAAGCCTATCCACTCGGTGCCGCACGGGCGCAGGTCCACGAGACCTATATCGTGGCGCAGACCGGGGACGGCATAGTCATCGTCGATCAGCACGCAGCACACGAACGCCTGGTTTACGAGCGCATGAAAGAAGCGCTCTCGGACACAGGGGTGCGCAAACAAGGATTGCTTATTCCGGAAGTCGTGGAATTGGCCGAAGATGAAGTCGACCGCCTCGTCGCGCGGACCGACGAGTTCGCG
>JABJCS010000292.1 GCA_018665505.1 Alphaproteobacteria bacterium | reverse complement strand
TCGCTTCGCGCAGCGCAGCGCAGGAATGCGGCTTTTCCTGGATATCGATCTGTGAGCCAAAAGCCCAACCTCTCCCTATAGAATGCTTCAGCCGCTTCGACGAAGGGCGTTTGGAAGACGACGTGGCCTAATCGCAAAGGCGTCGCACGGTCATAGTTGGTGCCTGGCTCTCCGGCCCGCTCTCGTCGGCCCGGCGAATTGACTGGTTGCGGACTCGTCACAATCTCTCTGGGGACGAAGGCTGAAAAACCAACACCAAAGCCGTTAGGGTCTTGGGTGTGCAGGGTTCCATCGCTATCGAATGTTAGTTTGAGATCTTTGCCAAGATCTTCGGCTATCTCGTCAAGCACCGCTGAATCACGGACGCTCCAGACGACTTCTTGCAGTCCCGATGCGCCATCGCTCTCATCGCGTTGCCGCAGTGATATTCTTTGACCGACAGCTGTCTCCCACATTGAGCCGTGAGAATCACTGTCAGTTTCGATCAATCCCCAGTCGGAGACAAAGCGGTTGCACAGGGCCAAATCTTCTACCGAAAATATCAGCGCCGCGATGCCGGTGATGCGGTTCGGATTTGCGATAGCTAGCGGTGTCTGCTGTTCTAGCGGGTCACTGCTAATCGATTGGTCCTGCTGGGTCATTGACCATTTACATCGTTGAGAAATTCAAGGATATGCTTATTAAACTCTGCCGGCTTGTCTAAATTCGAAAAATGGCTCGCGTCTGGAATTGTCACGAATTTGCCATGTGAAATTCTCTCAACCGTCGCTTCCACCGCCTTCATGACTGGATCGTCGGTACCGGCCATAATGAGGGTTGGAACCTTTATCTCGTCCAGCCTGTCGGCGATCGGGTCCGCACTGATAAGTGACCAAACGCTGTGAGCGTAGCCATTCGCATCACAATCTAAATACATTTGTCTGACAATCTCCTGCTGTTCCCAACCTTGCTTCGTGTAACTGATCATATTTAAGTTTGAACGGTGCGCCTCATCGGCGACCGCTTCCATGCCTTGTTCCAAAGCGAGTTTGATCGTTTTATGCCGCATCTCCAGCATGACGGGTGGTTGTGGTAGACCGGAAGCCGAAGCAGAAGCAATCAATAGGAGGCTGGAAACCATCTCTGGGTGATTTAAACAAAGCCGTACGGCCGAGCCTGCGCCTAGCGATTGTCCACCAATGTGCGCCTTTTCGATTCTGAGGTGATCAAGAAGGTTTTTAAGGTCTTTTGCAAAGGCCTGTAACCCGTATGCGTCCCGATTTACGTGCTTGTCGGACTTTCCGTGGCCACGGTGATCCCAAAGTACTAGCTGGTAATGAGCGGCAAGCTCATCGATGTTGGGTCCCCAATACTTGGTGCTGCCACCTAGTCCATAGGTCAATACTAGCGGAAACCCTTCCCCATGTGTTTCGTAATAAATAGTGACATCGTCAGATTGGAATGTTGGCATCTATCTCTCCCAAAGTAGATTGTTTAGTTGATCGCCGACTCATCCTAGCGATGCTGGTCCTGAGTCGTGGGGTCGTGTTACGTGCTCCATATAAATCATTGCCGTGGCTGCTAGGAGCGCGGGCGCAGCAATCACATAAAACAGTTCCTTAACACCGAGGCCTGCGGCGAGTAGCATTCCGGCATAAAGTGGTCCGCAAATTGCTCCAAAGCGGCCCCAGCCAACGACGGCCGCTACTCCAGTTGATCGGATTGCTGCAGGATAGAAATTTGACGAAAGTGGGTTGGACATCGCTTGCCCAGCGGTTACACAGTAACCCGCACCAAACACGACTATCGCGCCTAGAACCAAGCTTTGTGCAAACAGACCAATGAGCGCAGTGAATGCGGCCGCGCCTAGATAATTTGCAGCGATGATGCGCAGCGGGCGCGTGCTCTTATCTGCGAAATATCCTGTAGATACTGCTCCCACCATACTGCCCGCATTGAAGATAACCGAAGAAGCAATTGCGATGCGAAGGCTATGGCCGACTTGAATTAGTAAGGTAGGCAACCACACACTGATGAAATAGATCGTCAGTAGATTTATATAGGAGATCAGCCATAGGGCCAACGTGCCATGCATTCGACCGCCAGCAAATAAATTCCGAAGGCCCGGTCTCGATGAATTTAATTCAGTATCCGGTAGAACGAACTCGTCGTTCGCGGAGAACCTTTCCGTTGGGGCGATACGATTCAAGTAGGCGGCTACTTTTGCGCTGCTCGATTTTTCTTTCGTAATGAGAAAGGGAATCGACTCAGGCAGACGCCATCTCAGGAAAACCGAGAGCAGGATCGGCAAGACGCCGCCAAACGCGAATACCGCACGCCAGCCGTAGATGGTGATGAGTTCTGTACTAATCAACCCGCCAAGAACACCACCGAGCGGGAACCCCGCGAACATAACAACGACCATCAAGTATTTACGCCGTTTCGGCGAATACTCGGTGGTCAGGGCGACGATATTTGGCATTGCGCCGCCCAAGCCTAAGCCGGTGAGAAAGCGCAATACCATAAGCTGGTCAACGGATTGGGCAAATGCTGTTAACAGCGAGAAAAATCCAAAAATGAACGTCGAAGCGGCGATCACGGTTTTTCGACCATAGCGGTCGCCAAGCGCGCCGATCATAGTGGCACCGATGAGCAAGCCGACTAGCGCAGCGGAAAATACTGGTCCGAGATCAGGAATGGCGATACCAAATTCAGTGCTGAGCGCAGGGCCAACAAAGCCG
>JABJCS010000291.1 GCA_018665505.1 Alphaproteobacteria bacterium | reverse complement strand
CGATGAGGCGGTCCCTGTCTGGGCTCCCTTTCGGGGGAATGCGGATCATCTTGAGCCTCCCTTGGTCTTTTGTTTCATCGTCTTCTGTTTCAGTGCCTACAACTACCCGACCGAAAATAGCGGCCGGAACACCTAAAGCGTCAGGTGTTTTTCAACAACGTCATCAGTCAACTGATCAATCGTACCGCTATCGGCGATACGACCATTGTCCATAATGACGAATTCATGTGACAGCTTGCGCGCAACCCTGATGTGTTGTTCGGTCAGAATCAGCGTCAGGCCGACTTCCTTATTCAGCCGTTCAATAGTGTTTTCAATTTCCTGAACGATATTCGGCTGAATGCCCTCGGTCGGCTCATCAAGCAACAAAATTTTCGGGTCTGTTGCCAGGGCGCGTGCAATGGCGAGCTGCTGTTGCTGGCCACCCGACAGCGTGCCGGCGCGCTTATCCAGATTATCGGCAAGGTAGGGAAACAGCTCAAGGCACATATCGGGAATTGAGCGCTTGCGGTCAGCCCGGGCAAAAGTGCCAAGCAAAATGTTCTCCCGCACCGTGAATTTCGGCAAAATGCCACGGCCCTGCGGAATGTAGCCAACACCGGCGGACGACCGCTCGTGGGTGGCCCGGTGCGTCGCGTCTTCACCGGCGATGTGTAGTGTGCCGGTCATGCGCGTGGTCAGGCCCATGATGGTGCGCACCAGCGTTGTTTTGCCAACGCCATTCCGACCCAGAACCGCCATGCAGTGGCCATCCTGAACCGCCAGATTGATGTTCTGGAGGATCGGCGTTTTACCGTAAAACGAGGTGACGTCCTGCAAATCAAGCAGCATCGCTGATACCTTCGGTGCCGAGATAAACTTCCCTGACCCTCGGATCGTTTTCGACTTCGCTCATCGGTCCTTCAGCCAGTGTCTTGCCGAGATGCATGAGGGTAATGATGTCGGCGATCTCACGCACAAACGCCATGTCGTGCTCGACAACAATCAGCGTATGTTCACCCTTCAGGCGATTGAAGATTTCCGAAGTCTTGTGAGTTTCCTGTTCGGTCATGCCGGCGGTCGGCTCATCCATCAACAGAAGCTTGGGGTTCTGGGTCAGCACCATGCCGATTTCCAGCCATTGCGTCTCACCGTGAGAGAGGTTGCCACCAAGCTCGTCCAGCCGATCCTGCAAACCGGATAGCTCGGCTATGTGGTCCAGCCGCTCGCGACCGGCCTTGTGGCGGAACTCGAACATATTGGAAAACGGGTTGGTGGTGCGCGTAAAGGCAACCCGAAGGTTGTCACGCACTGTCAGATCCTTGAAAACGGCAGGAATCTGAAATTTTCGGCCAATGCCTTGCTGGGCAATCCTGTGCTCAGCATAACCGGTAACATCCCGACCCCGGAAGATCACCTTGCCGCCAGTCAATTTCTGACGGCCGGTAATAAGGTCCATGGTCGTTGTTTTTCCGGCACCGTTGGGGCCGAGCAAACACCGCAGCTCGCCCTCGTTGACGCTTAGATTGAAGTCGTCAACAACGGTAAAGGCATCGTATGCCTTGGTCACACCTTGCAATTCAAGGATGGCGGTCATAATCGCTCTCCTCTCCGCTACTTGGCTGCTGTGCCCGAACCGACACCGCGACCCGGAACCCGGGAATGGTACGGAACGTAGCCAAGGGCATATTCAAACAAGCCCGCCAGCCCCTTGGGCAGGAAGCGGACAACAACGATAAACACCGCGCCAAGAATGATGAACCAGGTGGCCTGAAATTCATCACCGGCATAACTCTGGGCCGCGTTGATGAAAATTGCCCCGAAGATAGCGCCGAACAGCGACAATCTGCCACCCACCGCCGCCCAGATCACAATGGTGATACTGAAGAAAATATCGAGCGACGTCGGCGACACATACTGGACGATCATCACCCACACGAGACCAGCCATCGCAGCGATAAAACCACCCAGCGCAAACACAACCACCTGATAAACGGCGACGTTGTAGCCAAGGAATCTGGCCCGCTCGGGATCGTCCCGAATAGCCTGGATGATCGTGCCGAATTTACTTTGCAGCAGCGCCTTGGTGGCTAGGGTCAATGACGCTAGCACGCCGAGCGCAACCCAATAAATCATACTGCTGTAAGGATCGACTTCGACACCAAACGCCGAAAAGGCAATGGGCGGCGAAATGCCATTGAACCCGGCCGTATAGGGCTGCATGTCGTAGGACATATTATACCAGGCGCCAAGCATCGCGAGGCTCATGATCGCGACAAAAGCACCGGCAAGACGAGCCTGAAACATGAGAATGCCGAACACGATAAAAAACAGCACCGGGATACCCACGGCGACCAATATGCCAGTGCCGGTGTTGAGGAACGGCTCCCAGACCATCGGCAGTGACTCAAGCTCATTGGTGAGCATGAAACTCGGGATCGGGTCGTTCACCGGATCCTGATACTGCATCTGCATGGTCGCACCCATGCCATAGGCGGCCATACCGTAAGCGATGCCCTGACCCAGGCTCAGAATGCCACCAAACCCCCAGACCAGACTGACCGACAACGCCAGAATGCCAAACACGGCATAGCGGGCATACTGATTGAGCACAAACGGGTCGTCGCCCATCCACACCGGTACCAGAGCGAGGATCCCGAAGAAGACGAAGTAGACGGCCCATTGGGCCCGCTTGTCGTGATAAATATTTTGTTTCTGCATTGTCTCGCGCGCCCCTCTTGCCGCCACCTAGCGCCGCGCCATGCTGGGCGAAAAAATGCCCTGCGGACGAAAGCGAAGGAAGACGACGATCAACACAAAGAGGACGAACCTCGCGAATGTATCGTTCGTAAAATATGAAAATACGGAGAACAGTTCACCCATGATGCCCGCAGTTGCCAGACTGCCAAACAGTTCACCACCGCCGGTGACCACCACGAGGAACGCTTCGACCACATAGCCGAGGCCCATATCGGGGAAAATCGTCTTGAGGCCGGAGAACATGGAACCGGATATGCCGGCCAGCCCCGCGCCATAGGCGAACGTCAAGCCGTAGACCTTGCTTGAGTTAATGCCAAATGACGCCGCCATTTCACGGTTCTGCATGACCGAACGGATCTGAATGCCGAAATTCGACTTATAGAGAACTGCCCAGGTCATGGCCACCAGACCCAGTGCCAGGCCGAAGATGAAGATACGAATCCATGGGACATGCAGGAAGCCGATGGTCGCCACGTGGCTGAGCCAGTCCGGCGTATCCACATACTGCGGCTCACCACCAAAGATCAGCCGGACGCTCTGGATCAATACCAGCGATACACCCCAGGTCGCCAGCAATGTATCGAGCGGTCTATCGTACAAATGTCGTATGAGTCCGCGTTCCACGAGCCAACCAAACAACGCCACAACGACAAACGAAATCGGCAGGCAAAGGATCCACGGAACCCCAAGGAAATACTGCAACATCCAGGTGATGTAGGCACCGAGCATGATGAACTCGCCATGGGCCATATTAATGACGCCCATAGTGCCGTAGATGATCGTTAGACCGAGAGCTGCGACCAGCCAGATACTGGCCAGACTAAGGCCAATAACCAGCGCGCTGATAAACGGTTCTAACGCGAAAGGAGTCCAAAAGTCATGGACACTCATGGACCACGCCCCACCTGCATAATTATAGTCAAAAGTTTTTTATT